>JAJFMK010000298.1 GCA_021772215.1 Chlamydiota bacterium
CATCATTAAAAATTAGCTCTCGGAATAGATAGCTTGGGTATCCAAATCCCTAGAAGCCCTCTCCACACCTTAATTGTGGTACGAGCAGAGGAACCCTTAATCGGGAGAAGCCTTCTGCTTTAGCTGAGGGAGTATTCACCATCACGGTTCTCTTTTGGGGTTTTGTTAATCAGATGACGAAGCTCAAAGAGGCCTCGAAGCGCTATGGCCTGCTAGCCATGGCAAATAATTTAGCGATCCTTTTGGCTGGCGCCTTTTCGGTCTGGGTTACTGGCTCTCTTTGGCAGGATAATCTGCAGATTTTGACCGCAGCAGTTCTCATTTCAGGGGGGCTAGCCATGTGGTCTTTCGCTGGCTGCCAATTGGTTGGGTTTAAAGAGAAGAGAGAGCCTCTGAACCTAATGGGAAGCCTCAAGGCTCTATTTTACTCAAAGCAGCTGCGTGGGATTGCTGTGATGGTGGTGGCTTACGCTGTGGTGATCAACCTCGCGGAGGTGGCGTGGAAGGATCTTCTGCGGACTCTTCATCCGACAACGACAGCCTACCATGAGGTGGTGAGCTGGCTGCAGGTAGTGCAGGGAGGAATTGCGATTGTCTTGAGCTTGGCCTTTGCAAGGCTCCATGGTCGCTTTGGCTGGACCTTTTCGGCGCTCATCACACCTTTAGTGATGCTGTTCTTCTTTGTCACCTTTTTCGCTCTGTTCTTCTCACCATTTCAGACAGAGGCTCTCATAGTTGGTGCGCTTCTCATCGTGGTTAGCAAGGGGTGTAAGTTCTCCCTTTTTAACTCCACCAAGGAGATGGCCTTCTTGCCCCTATCTCCCCAGGAGAAGGTCCAAGGAAAAGCAGTGGTCGATGGTCTTGGTAACCGCGTAGGAAAGCTGGGTGGCTCCGCCGTGCAGCAGACGCTTTTCCTCCTATTAGGCTCCTTTACTGCTGCCGCTCCTCTTAGCGCCGGCGTCGGCGTGATTCTCTTAACTCTTTGGGTGGTCTCGCTTAGCCAGCTTAAGGAGCCACTGAACAATTAGGGTACAGCCGATTTATTGATGATTTTGTTTATCGTTTATGAAAATATAGACATTAATGTAATATATGTGTTAAAGCATTTTTTTTAAAACAAATACGATTTTTTATGAATGATATAAGTTTAGACATTGCTGTTAGTTTTGGAAATTACCCTAAAACCTATAGTCAGATGTTGTTAGAAGCAGCGGATGACTATTTTTACTGGGGAGGGAGAAAAGCTTGCGTCATTCCAGGGCATCTGGAAGGGAAGAGCGAAGGGGTTATTTTAACTGATGACTTTCCAAAAGCGTCTTTTTTGATTACTGCACTAAAAGTCATCTCTTATTTCACTGGAATCATTCCGGCGATAGCGTACCTCACTAGAGTTTTAATGAGAAGAGATCGGCAATACCATGTGATCGACTTGGAAAAAGAGCTGTCTGCAGGGATCATTATTACTGATAAAATGAAAAAGAAAGTTCAGGACTATTACACTGTGGGACTCCCACCTGGGGAGGTAGAAAAATATAGCAGTGGCATGAAGACTCAGGTATATTCTTTTACCAAAATGCCTAGGTTTGTTTTTAAGGTGACAGAAGGCGATCGATTTGGGAAAAGCGTAAAAGCCTTAGAGACCTGCCTTGTTAACAATCTAGACCTGCTTGTTATCCCTCCAACGAACTATTTTACAATGGAGTTGGATGGAAGGAAATTTCAGGTTATTGTCGAGAAAAAACTTCCTATCCAGCAAGATCGATCTCGTCAAGACTATAATTATGAAAAGCTCTCTGGATTAGGCGATTCAGTAGAGCAGATAGCTCTGTTTATTGCAAAAACAGGTCTCTCAGATATCAATAGGAGAAATATTCCTGTTCTCGATCACGACCCTAAGTTTTTGGGTCGAAGACGCATTGCGTTAATCGATCTAGAAGCCATGGGAAGCCCTCAAGAGGGCTTTTGGGGAGGAGGCATATTCGCTCCTTCCGACGGACTTATTATAAGTTTGTCTCAAGGAGCCCATTTAGTTCGAGCACAAGACGTTGCTGATAAGTTTGGCATAAAACGGCCGTACTGAACTGCCGAGAAAATTAAGCGTTCTCAAATAGCTGCCGGCAATTATTAGAAAAATTCGTATTTTTAGAGGGGCTAGAAAAAAAAGGTGCTCTTTTGGACTATAGAAGGATTGTTCCCCAATGTAGTTATGAAAGAGCCTCTCGAGATTAATTCTGCTGTATGGTAGGATTCGGGAGAGATGGAACACCATTTTTATCCTACCAATGAAGAGAAGACGATAAGTGAGCTGGGTGAGAAGCGGCTGCTTGATGTTCTCTCTAACATGTTGCTAATTCGTAACTTCGAAGTGCGCGCTGAGTCGGCCTATCAGATGGGCCATATCGGCGGCTTTTTCCACGCCTATATTGGTCAAGAAGCCGTTCAGCTAGGAGCTGTCGAGGCTATAGGGGAGAAAAACTGGTGGATTACAACCTACCGCTGCCATGCGTTGGCGCTTCTTTTAGGCGCCACACCCAGTGAAATTATGGCGGAGCTCTATGGAAGGGCAACCGGCAATGCGATGGGGCGCGGCGGCTCGATGCATCTCTATACTGACAGACTATTGGGCGGCTTTGGAATTGTCGGCGGACAGGTGCCGATCGCGACGGGCGCCGCCTTTCAGGTTAAATATAAGAAAATTAAAGATGAGATCTCAGTCTGCTTTTTAGGAGATGGCGCCGTGCCGCAAGGAGCCGTCCATGAGGCGTGGAATTTAGCCGCGCTTTGGGACCTTCGCTGCCTCTTCGTCATCGAAAATAATCAGTGGGGCATGGGAACCCATGTGGAGCGCGCCGTCTCGGTCAAAAGGTTGGCTGAAGATAAGGCGCCAGGTTACGGCATGAAGGGCTACACCCTAGATGGGATGGACTTTTTGCACTGTTATCAGGCGTTTAAAGAGTTGGGTGCTCAGATGCTAAAGGATAATCGCCCGATTCTCGTTGAGGTGTTGACAGAGCGCTTTCGCGGCCATTCGATCTCCGATCCAGGGTTATATCGCACAAAAGATGAGTTGAAGCTGCTGCAGGAGCGTGATCCTATAGAGATCTATAAGAAGAAACTAGAGAACCAGGGCATTTTAACCGAAGAGAAGTACAAAGAGATGAACCAGGCGGCTAGAAAAATAGCCCAGGAGGCGATGAAGTTTGCCGAAGAGAGCCCCTGGCCCTCTGCCGACACTTTAGAGAAGGATGTCTTCGCCCCATGAGTCAAAAGGTCACACTAAGAGAGGCCCTAAGGCAGGCCATTGATGAGGAGATGACTCGGGATGAGGATGTCTTCATCTTGGGCGAAGAGGTGGCGGAGTATAATGGCGCCTACAAGGTGACCAAGGGCCTGTTAGATAAATGGGGTCCGATGCGCGTTTTAGATACGCCGATCTCAGAAAATGGCTTTGCAGGGCTCGGCATCGGCGCGGCGATGACAGGACTTCGACCTATCGTCGAGTTTATGAGCTTCAATTTCTCCTTCGTGGCGGCCGATCAGATTATCTCCAACGCCATTAAGATGTACTACATGTCCGGCAACCGCTTTTCAGTGCCGATTGTCTTTAGGGGACCCAATGGCGCCGCCGCGCAGGTGTCGTCGCAACATTCGCACTGCGTAGAGGCGATCTATGGAAACCTGCCCGGGTTAATTATTGTCGCTCCCTCTAACGCCTACGACGCTAAGGGACTCTTAAAATCATCGATTCGCAATAACAATCCGGTTCTCTTTTTGGAGAGCGAGCTCTCCTATAACGATCAGATGGAGATTCCAACAGAAGAGTATCTCGTTGCGATCGGAGAGGCGAAAGTGTTGCAGGAGGGAGATGCTCTTACGCTGATTTCTCATAGCCGCATGGTGAACCTCTGCCAAGAGGCCGCCGCCAAGCTCAAAGAGAAGGGGATCTTAGTAGAGTTAATCGACTTGAGGACCGTAAAGCCGCTCGATCGAAAGACGGTGATAGAGTCGGTGAAGAGGACCCACTTTGCCGTTGTGGTTGAAGAGGGCCACCTCTTTGGCGGCATCGCCAGCGAGGTGGCTTTTGAGATCAACGACGCCTGCTTCGAATATCTCGACGCTCCTGTCGCTAGGGTCTGCCAAAGAGAGACGCCGATGCCCTATTCTAAAGCGATCGAAAAAGAGACGATGCCCACAGTTGAACGCATTTTAAAGACCATTGAGAATACATTAGCGAGGAAGATTTAGATGCCCTTCACACTGAACATGCCGAAGCTTTCGCCGACAATGGAGATGGGTGTCATTGCCAAATGGCATGTGAAAGAGGGAGACTTTGTCGATGCCGACCAGCTTTTGATGGAGGTGGCGACCGACAAGGCAACCGTTGAGCATAACAACCTCGACCCCGGATACATCAAAAAGATCTTAGTGAAAGAGGGCGATGAGGTGGCCGTCAACACACCGCTCGCCATCCTCACCGAAGAGGAGGAGGAGAGCATTGAAGGCTTTGAAGTCAATACGCCCGCTGCGGCAGCGCCCGCTCCTGCCGAGGAGAAGACGGAGGTTGTAGAGGAGGCGGCGCCAGTAGAAGCCACAGGTGAGAGAGCCTTCGCTTCACCTCTCGCACGCATTGTGGCCAAAGAGCGAGGTGTAGACCTCTCTCAAGTGGCCGGTTCTGGGCCTCGAGGCCGCATCATGAGCCGTGACCTCGGAAAAAAAGCAAAAAGAAAAACCCCGATAGCAGCGCCTTCAGGTGATTTTGTGGAAGAGCCGCTCACTCAGATGCGCAAAGTGATCGCGACACGCCTGCAACAGGCCAAAGAGACCATTCCGCACTTCTACGCGGTCCAGAAGGTGGACGTCACGCGCCTTTTAGAGCTTCGTCAAGAGCTCAAAGAGGTTGGCGTCAAGTTAACGATCAATGACTTTATCCTCAAAGGGTGTGCGATGGCCCTTAAAGATCATCCGGAAGTCAATAGCGGTTTCAATGAGGCAAACCAGACGATTCTTAGATTCCAAAACATCGATATCTCCATCGCTGTCGACATTGAAGATGGCCTAATTACGCCGATCGTTAGACAGGCTGATCTGAAGCCCATTTCGGATATCTCCGATGAAGTGAAAGATTTAGCTAGCCGCGCTAAGCAAGGCAAGCTCAAGCTCGAAGAGTTTCAAGGGGGATCTTTTACCCTCTCCAACCTCGGCATGTATGGCATCACCGAGTTCTCCGCCATTATCAATCCACCTCAAGCTGCGATCCTTGCCGTTGGTGGCCTTGAGAAGCAGCTGCAGCTCGTCGAGGGAGAGATTACTGAGCGTTCATTGATGGCGATAACGGTTTCTGTTGACCATCGCGTTGTTGACGGCGCCGTCGCTGCGCAGTTCCTACAGACCTTGCGCCGTTACCTCGAAGCGCCCACACTTCTTCTAATCTAAAACGGACGGGCAAATAAGTTTTGCTAGTCCCTCTTAATTGATTATTCTTTTTCGAGATTGATGATGCGGTTTTTGAGGTCTTTAAGAGTCTCGTAGAACTTACCCAGTTGGCGGGTGTAGGCGACCTGGCGTTTAAATTCCTGAGCGGGGACGGCTGGAACGCCGCCATATTGGCCAGGCTCTTGGATTGATT
>JAJFMK010000299.1 GCA_021772215.1 Chlamydiota bacterium
CCCCCTTGCCCGCCTCGTCGACGCCGATGCGGGGGGTCATGTCAACATGAGCGTGCGGATTTGTATATTCAAACGTTCCTAGGATTTTTGGCTCCAAAAAGAATTCGATGAATGGGGCCATCTCCTTGCCCTGAACGAGAAGCTTACCCGACGTGTAGAGCGTGCAGCTCACTCCCTGCTTTTTTGCGAGGAAGTGGGTATGGGGCGGTTTTGTGATCTCAAAACCCTCATCTTTTAGCCCCTCTAGGAGCTCCTCTTTTTTTCCAGGATCGAGGATAAACGTGTGACTAGGCATAGTGAATCCCATTTTAACCTGAAGCGTCGAATTTTTGTAGCTCAAAAAGTTACGGGATTGATTTGCTGGGCTTTTTTGTAAACGCGTCTAGAAGCCAAGAAGTAGAAAGAGCCTCTCTAGGCTGTTTTGAAGGGAGTTGGACCTCTCTAGGGCTAGGTGCGTCTCTTCAATGGACTTGATCACCTGTTCTAGGGGGAGGTGGTTTTCTCTTTGGCGAGGGGCCCGGTGGGGATTAGCTTCTAAGTCGCGGTGCCAGGTTAGGATGGCGTCGAGAAGCTGATGCAGATCTTGTGACTGATGGAGAGCCTCTTGGCCCTCCTCCTCTTTTGATAGCTTATCTTTTTTCTTTTCGATCTCTTTGACAATCTCAGCGAGCTCTTTTTTGAGGGCAAAGAAGTCGCCTGTCGGGCCTCTATCGAGGATATCAACTGCTTTTTGGGTGAAGGACGCCCGTTCGTTAGAAGAAGTTTCAGATAGGGTGAACTGCTTACAGCGAGAGAGGATGGTCGGCAGGAGGCGGTCGGGGCGATTTGTCAGGAGGAAGATGGTACACCAAGTAGGTGGCTCTTCGAAAGTTTTTAGAAGGGCGTTACTCGAGGTGGGTAGCATCTTGTCCGCCTCTTCGACGATAATCACCATCTTCTTTGCAAGGTGAGGGGTTCGTTTTGCCTCGGCGCCGAGGCGGCGCATCTCTTCGATGGAGTGGAGCGCCAGCTTTCCTTGAGGGTGGAAGATGAGGAGGTCGGGATGGTCTAGCTTTTTGCTTTCAAGAAGGGCGGCGGCGACATTTAAGGCGATCTCATGCGATGATCTGGAGCCGAAGAGGGCGATCGTCTGGCCAGGGCCATTTTGGGTCAGCTGCAGAAGCTGCTTCTCTACAAAATCTGCTTTAGCCATTCTTGAACGAGCTCCTCGGCGTGCCGTTTGACGGTGGCAGGCGCTTTCGTAGTGTCGATGATGCGGATCCGTTTGGGATCCTCTTTGGCCAGCTCCAAGAAGCCTTCGCGCACCTTTTCATGGAAGGAGAGGTCTTCTTGTTCGATGCGGTCGATTTGGTCGCCATTTTGGTCGTTGCGGCGGTGCGCACGTCGCACGCCGATCGAGGGCGGCACATCGAGGTAGAGGGTGAGGCTGGGGGAGAGGCATAGCGAGGCGATGTCGCAGAGATTTTGGACCTTTTTTTTGTCGAAGCCGCGCGCCGCCGCCTGGTATGCGATGGTGGAGTCATTGAAGCGGTCGCAGATCACAACCTTATCAGCCTCTAGAGCCGGTTTGATGAGTGTTTCGATATGTTGAGAGCGCGCCGCTAAGAAGAGGAAGAGCTCCGCCTCTTTACAGAGCGGCTCGGTAGGTTTCGGATGGAGTATGAGCTCGCGAAGCTCTTCGCCTAAGAAGGAGCCGCCCGGCTCGCGAGTGACTACCACTTCGACGCCGCGCTCTTGTAAAACAGTGGTCAAAAAGCGGATCAGGGTGGTCTTGCCAGCCCCTTCACCCCCTTCGATGGTTAAAAAGCGATTAGCTTTTGGCATCTTCCTCAGCGACCTTGCCCTCTACTTTCTCTTCAACCTCAGCGACCTTACCTTCAGCTGTCTCTTCAACCTCTTCGTCGCTGCTCGTCTCCAGCTTCTGGAAGTCGATCAGCTGATCGCCGTTTTTAAGGTTGACCAGCTTGACCCCTTGCGTGCTGCGGCCCATGACGCGGATATCTTTGATTGGAATGCGCACCGTCTGGCCTACGGAGGAGATTAGGAGCACGGAGTCGTCGTCGGTGACAACCTGAGCGCCCAAGACAAGGCCGTTACGTTCGCTTGTGATAATGGAGCGCACGCCGACGCCGCCGCGGTTGGTCTCGCGGAACTCATCGACGAGGGAGCGTTTGCCAAAGCCCTTCTCGCAGACGATCAGCAAAGACTCATCGCCGTTGACGACAGCGCAGCTGATGACTCTATCATTATCGGCCTTGAGGCTCGCGCCGCGTACGCCGCGTGCCGTTCTGCCCATGCAGCGCACCTTAGATTCGTTAAAGCGTACCGCCATCCCTTGGTGGGTAAAGAGCATCACCTGCTGATTCTCTTTGACGAGGTGGGTAGCTAAAAGCTCGTCCCCTTCGTCAATATCGAGAGCGATGATCCCTTTGCGGCGGATGTTGCTGTAATCTTTTAGAGAGCTCTTTTTGACGACGCCATTCATTGTGGCCATCAAGATGCACGCCTCCTCTTCGAAGCTGGCGACACGAAGCACAGCGGCGATTTTCTCTTCCGGCTTGATGTCTTCGAGCATATTGATGAGTGGTCTTCCCTTCGCTTTGCGGCTCGCCTCGGGGATCTGCCACACTTTAAGCCAGTAGCAGCGACCTAAGGAAGTGAAGATCATCAGCGTCTCATGGCTGTTGGCTGTGTAGAGCGCTTTGATCGAATCCTCCTCTTTACGCATTTGGAAGCCGCTGACACCAGCGCCGCCTCTTTTCTGCTCACGGAAGGTGTCAAGGGGCATTCTTTTGATGTAGTCATCGTTAGAGACAGTGATGATCATTGTCTCGTTGGCGATAAGATCCTCCATGTTCATCTCAGTCTCCATCGCTACCATATTGGTTTTGCGGGGGGACTTATGTTTGGTGCGGATCTCTTCGAGCTCTGCTTTAATGATGTCACGCACCATCGATTCGTTGGCGAGGATCTCTTTGAAGTGGGCGATCTTGGCGAGAAGTTCATCATATTCATTTTGGATCTTGTCGCGCTCTAGGGCTGTTAGCTGATAGAGACGAAGGTCTAAGACGGCTGTCGCCTGCTTATCGGTAAACTGAAAGCGGTTGATGAGGAGCTCTTTGGCCTCCTCTTTGGATTGGCTAGCGCGGATCAGCTTCACAACTTCGTCAAGATGGTCGATCGCTTTGAGGTAACCTTCAAGGATATGAGCTCGCGCCTCGGCGCGGTTTAGCTCATAGCGGGTTCTTCGTCTCACTACCTCGATGCGGTGGTCGATCCAGGCGGTGATCATCTCCTTGATCGTCATCAGGCGCGGCATGCCCTTATCAAGAGCGAGCATATTACAGCTGAAAGTGATCGAGAGGTCGGTGTGCTTGTAGAGCTGATTGATGATCACCTCTGGCATCTCGCCTCTCTTAAGTTCGAAGACGATGCGCATTCCCTGTTTGTCAGACTCATCGCGCAGGTCGGAGATACCGGTGATGCTCTTGCTGTTGACTAGGTCGGCGACATATTCTATAAGGCGCGATTTGTTGACGTTGTAGGGGATCTCGGAGACGACAAGCATTTCACGATCTTTTTGGCCCGGCATCGGCTCCACGTCGATCACACCACGTAGTGTGAGGCGCCCTTTTCCGCCATGGTACGCCTCTTTGATACCGCGAAGGCCACAGATGGTACCTCCCGTGGGGAAGTCGGGGCCCGGCATCTCCTGCATGATCTCTTCGATAGTGGTCGCCGGGTTGTCAATGACAAGGGTTGTCGCGCGGATCAGTTCTTCGAGGTTATGGGGTGGGATGCTAGTAGCCATTCCGACCGCAATACCGGAAGAGCCGTTACAGAGAAGGTTCGGAAATTTTGAAGGAAAGACAGTCGGCTCTTTTTTGGTCTCGTCATAGTTTGGGACCATGTCGACGGTCTCTTTTTCGAGATCCTCCATCAGCTGCATCGAGGCGTGAGTTAGGCGCGCCTCAGTATAACGCATCGCCGCTGGTGGGTCGCCGTCAACAGAGCCGAAGTTACCCTGGCCGTCGACGAGGTTGTAGCGCATCACCCAATTTTGCGCCATACGGACGAGGGTCGGGTAGATCACCTGCTCACCATGCGGGTGGAAGTCACCAGAGGTGTCACCGGAGATCTTGGCGCACTTACGATGTTTGCCACCGGGCGAGAGGCTAAGAAGCTTCATAGCATAGAGGATACGCCGCTGCGACGGCTTGAGGCCGTCACGCGCATCGGGCAGCGCTCTAGAGATGATAACAGACATCGAGTAGCGCAAATAGCTCTCGCGCATCTCATCTTCGACATTACGTGGGACGATTGTTTCGTTTTCGGTGTATGACATGTTGGTTTTCTTCCTTAAATATCTAGATTTTTCACTGAGAGAGCGTGCTGTTCAATAAAGGCGCGTCGCGGCGGCACCTCCTCTCCCATGAGCATCGTAAACATATGGTCGGCGCCGATGGCGTCAGGCAGAGTCACCTTAACAAGGGTTCTCTCATCAGGATCCATCGTCGTCTCCCAGAGCTGGTCAGCGTTCATCTCACCAAGACCTTTATAGCGCTGAATCTCGATCCCTTTACGGCCATTGCTGCGAAGAAAGTCCATCGCGCTTTTAAGCGTATGAAAGGGGCCCATTTTTTCACCATCTTCGGTGATTTCGATCAGCTCGCCATCGGATATTGAGTAGTTTGAAGGATTAAAATGATAAGCGCTCAACTTTTCGACGATCTCTTTGAGCTGCTCTGGTTCATAGATCTCCATATAGCCGAGCGGCATCGGCTGAAAGTCGCGCATGTCGTCGGTCACCTCGTTTTCCGGAATCTCGCTCAGCTGCTGTTCATGGCGTGCGCGCTGTCTCTCTTCATCTTCATCAGAGAACCCTCTTAGCTCCTCATTGGTGAAGAGATAGTGTGCTTTTTCGTCGCGGTTGACGAGATAGAGAGGGTAGGAGCCGTGATTTTTTTGAATTTGTAAGAACTCGTTAAAGGCAAGGCCCTTCTTTTCAATACGATGTATGAACGACTCAAGTTCAGAGATAGTCTCTAGGAGCTTTTTAATCTCTTCGATCGAGAGCGGTTCCTCTCTTTTAGGTAGCTTCACAGTGACATCACCGATACCAAGCTCGAGTAGATAGCTATTCATCTCCTTTTCGGAGTGGATGTAGCGGCTCTCTTTTTTACGGCTGACGCGGTAGAGTGGCGGCTGCGCAATGTAGATGAAGTTGTTCTCGATCAGCGCCGGCATATGGCGGTAAAAGAAGGTGAGCAGAAGTGTGCGGATGTGGGAGCCGTCGACGTCGGCGTCAGTCATGATGATGATTTTGTGGTAGCGCAGCTTCTCGAGATGGAAACCCTCTTTACCGATGCCGCATCCTAGGGCGGAGATCATTGTCCCCACTTCGGTGTTACGTAGGACCTTATCGAGACGCGCCTTTTCGACGTTTAGAATCTTACCGCGGATCGGTAGGATCGCCTGGAAGCGGCGGTCGCGGCCCGACTTCGCAGAGCCGCCCGCGGAGTCTCCCTCGACGATATAGATTTCGCATAGAGAGGGATTCTTCTCTTGACAGTCGGAGAGCTTTCCGGGAAGGCGCGCTGTATCAAGGGCGCTCTTTCTTAAAGTGAGTTCGCGCGCTCTTTTTGCCGCCTCTCTTGCCTTGGCTGCCAGTATCGCCTTTTCTGAAATCGTCTTGGCGATCTGCGGATGTTCATCTAGATAGACTGTGAGTTCTTCACCGACGATTACCTGAGCGATCGAGGCGACATCGCTGTTGCCGAGGCGCTGCTTTGTCTGCCCCTCAAACTGCGGATTAGGTACCTTTACAGAGACAACGGCCGTTAACCCTTCGCGCATGTCATCGCCGGAGATAGAGAGTTTGTCGCGCAGCAGATTTTTGGTCTTTATATAGTTATTGAGAACGCGTGTTAG
The DNA here is from genome assembly GCA_021772215.1 of Chlamydiota bacterium. Lineage (GTDB taxonomy): Bacteria > Chlamydiota > Chlamydiia > Chlamydiales > JAJFMK01 > JAJFMK01. The sequence goes on from JAJFMK010000299.1 coordinate 5,932, forward strand.
CGCTGTTGAGAAACCGGTTAGGTGCGTTCCCCCTTGGTGGGTGGAGATGTTGTTGACATAGGAGTAGATGGTTTCGTTGTAGCCGTCGTTCCACTGCATCGCCACCTCAAACTCAACTGGTCCATCGTCGCCTTCACGGACGCCATGGAAGTAGACCGGATCGGGGAAGAGTGGCTTTTTGTTCTCGTTGAGGTAGGTGACGAAGGACTTTAGACCTCCTGAGTAGCGGAAGTGTAGATCCTCTTTCTCCTTGTCGCGCTCGTCGCGGAAGTGGATCGAGACGCCGCGGGTTAAGAAGGCTAGCTCACGAAATCTCTTTGCTAAGAGATCATACTCAAATTCAGTGACGCGCATGACGCTGCTATCAGGCAGAAACTTCACTCTGGTTCCGCGCTTGTTGGTCTCACCCTTCTCTGTCAGAGGCTCAATCATCTTACCTTTAGAGAAGGCCATCTCATAGATCACCCCATCTTTATAGACCTGCACCTCAAGGCGCTCTGAGAGGGCGTTGACACAAGAGACACCAACGCCGTGAAGACCTCCGGAGACCTTATAGGTATCTTTGTCGAACTTTCCTCCCGCGTGGAGTATTGTCATTACAACTTCGAGGGCGGTAACCTCGCGACCCTGCTTCTTTGACTCTTTCTCATGTCGTTGAATTGGGATACCGCGGCCATTATCCTCAATTTCGCAGGTGCCGTCTGGACGAAGGGTGATTGAAATCTCCGTGCAAAAGCCGGCGAGGGCTTCGTCGATACAGTTGTCGATCACCTCATAGACCAGCTGATGAAGACCGTTTGCTCCTTGGTCTCCCACGTACATTCCGGGGCGTTCACGGACCGCCTGCAGCCCCTCTAATACGGTAATTGAGCTGGCGTCGTAATTTTTCGGCTCTTTTTTTGTCATATCTTTATCTTGGAGTAATTCTTCTGATTCTAGCGTCTCTGTCATCCACTCAACCTATGCGAAATTGAATTGTCTTGATATTAGTCTTAGGAAAGCGCTTCTGTAGCGCGGATAGTAATTTTGGTCTCTCGTAACTGTGGAGCAAACTATAGAGAGAGGCGTTTTTGACGCGCACCGTAAGCACTCCATCGGCAAAGGAGAGAGCTTCGGTCATTGGCGCTAATTTGGGCCCGATCACTTCAGGCCAGGAGATTAAAAGGAGGTCTGGTCTCTGTTGGTATGAGGTGAAGAGACGGCCCTTCATTTCAAGGGTCAGATCCTTGATATGATGCTGAGTATTATCGGTTCCATCGTAGTTTCTAGGGTTGCGTCTTCGACTCATACAGGGCGTATTTCTTTTCCTTTGCGTAAGAGCCATTTTACCACAGATGGGGCAATAGTTGACAACAAAATATCTCTGGTAGAAAGTGAGTTTTATGGATAGACAAATTTTCAGATGGATTGCACTCTTCTCTCTTTTCGTTTTACCACTCGTTGCTCAAGAGGAGCCGAGGTACGACCCTCTCCAAGATCCCGATTTTCTTATTGAGGAGCCAATAGGTGCGCCGCCCGCTGAGGTGGAGGAGACCAGTTTCTTAACTGCTCTGGCCAATCTGCTTTTGGTTTTAGTAGGTCTTATTGCTCTTCTTTTAGGCGCAGCATACCTCGTCAAAAAGTTGCGTCACCAACAGTTTCAAGGTCTCAACAAAACCAGCGAGGTGATGATCTTAGAGCGCCGCTCTCTCTCTCCAAAGGCAGCTCTTTATCTCGTTGAAATTAAGGGAGAGCGCTTTCTAATAGGGGAATCTCCTCAGGGTCTTGTCTCTTTTTCAAAGATTGACGAGTAGTTCTCATTTAAGTTAATGTCGCGGATGCGATGACACACTTCTCTGTAGATAAAACCTATTTTCAGGATGGGCCCCTGTCAGGGCGACCCTACTACGATCCCTCTCGCGGACTCCATCAATCAAAAGTAATATCTTCAGAAAATGAGCGTCTGCGCGGTCTGCAGACATTTTTGATCCGGCTTTATCAAGAATCCGTTACGAGCAATGGACTACTATATAAAGCATTTGTCTGGGGAGTAGGTCACAATTTAAAGGGGCTTGAGCCTGCACGGCTTAAGCTGCTCTCTATCAATGAGGAGCTTGAAAAAGCTAGCTCTCCTAGCTACCTCACTTGGATCATTATGCGGATCTGGAACCTCGTTGCTAGCTGCTTTGGCTGCTCTCTTTGGATATATCCCGACTACAAAAGCGGACTTGAGAAATCACATATTAATCAGATCTGTCAACAGATTCAAAACTGCCATGCTGAGCTGAGCATTGATAGCGAGTATGACTCTTTTTTCGAGCCGACGATGAGCGATATTTTGGCCTGTATTAACGAGCCTAATAAACTTTATGCCTTCTATCTAGATGGTCAATGTCGATTCTATTCACCTGAAGAGAGTCTCTCTATGATGTTTGGAGAGCAATCCATGCCGGCTCACGCGCATGCCACAACCTGGAAAGAGAAATCACTTCTAGTTATCCCTGATAAAGAAATAATTTTTAAAGTAGGTGACTCCAAGTATAAAATACTTAAAAAAACCTCTGTTTTTAAGATTAATCTTCTTCAAAAGGGAGGGAACATAACGGTAGATTTGGGAGTTGAAAACCACAAATTGATTAAAGGAATTAACTTGGGAGCCCTTTTTATTGAAGGAAAGGTCTCCCTTACAAGAGAGTCTTCACATTCAGATGAGGTGATCCTCTATTCATCCCAAGGCAGTCTCGCCTTGGGTAAATCAGGATCAGCGTTCTTAGAGCCGGATATCGATTATTGGGTGGAGACCGCTGGTGAGAAACAGCAGTTTAGCTATACTGTGTCTCAAATTGAAGTGGGTAGATGTTTTGTAGATAAAATTAAGGAGCCGCTGAACAATTAGGGTACAGCCGATTTTTTGATGATTTTGTTTCCAGTTGGTTGATTTTATAAATTTGCATACTGTTGACAGTAGGGGGTTTATGAAATTGATCAAATGGGAACGAAAGGGCGAAAAAGCAGCCTGCACGAATTGATCAGTGGCTCCACAAAGAAACTTAAAGGAAAAAAAATGAGTTTAACCGTGCCGGCTGAATTTTACCGTAATGACAAACTACCGGGATTGGCTGCTTATGATGAAAAGAAGGGACTTTTCGTCATAGCAACTAATAGCAACCCAGTCGAACGCCTTAAGGGTTTGCAAACAGCAATAACTCGGCTTTTTGATGAGGCAACAAAAGGGCATGGCGCTCTCTTTGGAGCGTTCGTGAATGGATTAACACCTGATACCCTCTCATGTTTAAAGGGAAATCTCACCCAGATTCATACCGAGCTTGAGGCTGAAAGTAAAAAAACTCCTCACTGGTTGGTCTTCATAGCTATGACTATTTGGAACCTGTTTGCTAACTGTTTTGGCTTTGCCAAGTGGGAGGCTCCTGACTATACCGTTGCATCTTTTTCTTCTAGGCTCGACTCGACTCTTCAGGCTATTGAAAAGAGCTGGTTTGCAGTGACTTATTTAAAGGGCAAGGGAGCTAAAGATCTTTTAGCCCCTTATGGTGAACCCAATCTGCTCTTTGCTACTGATGAATATGACGATGTAAATTTATTCACATTGAATGGCGAGGTCTGTCCTGAAGCCGGTGATAATTTTACAACATCTTCGGTACAATTCGGAGAGGAGAAGATTTTAGAAGTCGATGAGATCCGGTATCGTGTACAAATTGAGGCTCCGGTCTGCTCTTTTAAGCTAGTCGCCGGTGATAATACAACAGATTATGATCTCACTGATCTCAAGGATAATCACGAACTATTGAACGGGATTTATCTTCAGAGGGGAGTCGAAAGCCAAGTAGAACTTATTGTTGTGAGCCGCTTAAGTAAAAAATACCAAATAACCGATGAAGAGAAGACTCATGATCACAGTCAAGCCATTCAGATTATTGCTAACAAGGAATACATCATAGCGAGTAAGAAAGGTGAGGAGCTTATGAAGTTCAAGATCACAGATCTTCATTCAAAGCCGGTAGAATTTAATGTCACAAAACTGGAGATTTAAGCATGAGTGCAACACAAGCCTATTTTCAACCCGGACCATTTTCCGGTTTACCCGCTTTTTCTGAACAGGGCGGCTTCACTATCGTCCAACGGGGCGCCGTTTCTGAAGAGGCGCGTCTTGCAGACCTATCTCGCGGGATGCAACAGCTTATTGCAGAGGCTCAGCAAGGGGTAGGGCCTCTTTTAGAGGCTTTTTGCAAAGCAGCACCTCGAGATGGCGATTTGGCGGCCTTTAAGGCGAATCTCCTATCGATTAACAAAGAGCTGATTGCTTCTGAAGGAGCGATAAGTAGGATCTACAGAAAAACAGAAAAAATAGTCGGACCCCTATTGGGTTTGTCCTCTGAGGATCAGGCCTCCCAGTTTAATTTGATCTGCGAGCAGATCACGGCCTTTTTGAGCAAAGAAAGAGAGGCTGCCAAACTCAATGGTCAGATCAAAGAGGCATTTAAAGATCCTCTTTGTGAGCCCATAGATCTTTTGGCGTCTTTGGGTAAGCCAGGCAGACTCTTTGTTGAGCCAAACACAGCCGTTGGATTTATCACCTTCTCTGCCCCAACTGAAGCCAACGCTCGTTTTCATAGCTACAATATGGAATATAGCTGTGAGGAGAATGACCCCTTTAAAAAGGATTCTAAAGACCCTACAAAGAGTACATTCACCTGGCAAAAATATCCCGATAAGCACTCAGGTCCCATCAAGATTGAAGTGGATGGTGTTTGTTACTTTGTTAATCCGATAGCTTCTGTTTTCGCTGTCGATGTTCACCTGACGTTTGATGGAATCATACAGATCCCCTTTAACGTCGATATGGGAAAAAGCCTTACCCGGGTTTACTATAATTTTGTGACTCATGAATGGCAGAAGCTCGGCTTACACGGTCGAAACTTCTCTCTTACGGCGGAAGATCTCATCTGGTTTGGGCGGATGATGGAGAAACCTTCAATTATGTTTCCCTTTGAGCTCACGCTGGAAAAGATAACAGTTCAAGCAGGCGATTGGACTCCCGTCGATCTCAATCAAGAGTACACATTTATTCGTGAGGGCAAAAGTTGCAGCTTACGCCTCAGCAACCTCCAAGTAGAGCCGATGAGAGCCAACGTGGCCCTTTGCGATGGAGAGGATTATATGGATCAGGTTTTAAAATTTAATGAGAGCAAAGCAATAGAGGTTTAACTATGACACTTGTGACACAAGACTATTTTTTATCTGGGCCCTTTAGAGGGGTCCCTACCTATAACGATGAGGGGGGCTTTGGCGTCTCTGTGACGAGGGTTCCTCAAGAAAATCGCCTTCGAGGTCTTCAGAAGGGGATGAGACTTTTAAATGAGCAGGCAAAACAGGGGGAGGGGCCTCTTTTTGAGGCTTTTGTGAAAAAAAATAACCCTGATGTTGGAGCTACTCTGCTAAACAAAATTTCTCTTACTAATCAGGAGCTGATCGATGCCAGCACGCCACACTGGCTGGTCGGTTTGGCTATCTCGGTTTGGAATCTCTTCGCTGGCTGTCTAGGATTTCAGCGCTGGGAGGTGCCCGACTATCGAGCTGTTGAACCGAGGCAGATTCTAACGATAAATAATACAATTCAAGATATCTCGAAAAGATGGAGAGGGCTCAAAGCTACTGGTGAGGATCTTTTAGCTGGGTTTGGTCATGCGGATAAGTTTTATCTGACCAAGAGTGCAGACGCCTCTTCAACTCTGATTACCTCATTTCCAAAGATGGATGAAATTACTTTGCAAGTAGGAAAGCCAGAGCAGATTCGTGTTGATGATGATGTTTATGAAGTCTGTTTGGAAGGTAGCCAAGGTGCCCCGGAGATTGTTGTGAAAGAGCTTCTCAATGTTGAGAAACATCCAACACTTAAGGCCGCAAAAGAAAGGGGACCCGTAGTTGATCTCTTGGAGGAAGTTGGACTTAAAGAGCGGTTATTTGCTTACCCAAGAGCCAAAGGAGGTGTTACCTTCTACGCACCTAAGGAGAGCGGGGTGATTCCTCTAAAGTGGGAGCCGGAATACCACGAATATTGGAACGACTCAGTTAGGATAGAGGACCATAATAGATCAGCCGGAACATTTTATCGATCTACCTATCCAACACATGGATCTCCTCTTTTTATTCACGTTGACGGTGTCAAGTATCGTGTGACAATCACTGCTCCGACAGAAGATGAGAAGATGAAAGTCTCTGTTGTGAGAGAAGATTAATGGCTTCAAGAGTTGAGATTCCCGGGCAGTTTTTTAATTAAGAGCCGCTACCAGCCGATCTCGTCTATTCACAGCGCGGGTTTCACTCCCAAGAGGGGGTGAGTCCGTTAGGAAGGCGGGAGTCGCTGCGGCTCGGTGTGATGCAGCTTTTCTTCGAGGCTGTTGGTAAACGGGGTGCACTCTTTGAGGCTTTCGTTCGTGAGATTGGTGGCAGTGAGGAAAGATACAGGCACCTAAAATCGAAGATGGACTCTATTGAGCCAGAAGTAGGCTCATTTGCTCATGAGATCCTTAAGGGAGGTCGTGAACATGTCTTCATATTTGGCAGTATGGGGTCTGAGGTCGCTAAAGATAATCTTTGTGGTATGAATAGACACGATAAAATCATAGAAAGTGAATTTGTTGGGAGTAGAACAGGCTATTGGGAAAAGCTTAAGAATTTTTGGAGCAGCTATCCAGTGACGGAGATGCTACCTGGTGAGATGAACTCTGTTGAGGGCTCTCCAAAGCTGATCTTAGTTCCTGGTGTTGGAGGTGTCTCACTATATAATTTTGACCGTGACAATGTTGTGCGAGACTTTCCCTTTCCTGACGACCCTCTCGGGTTGCCGTCTGTTGGCTTTCAATTTCTCATCTACCCGGAAGGTGATCAGCCGCTTCAGTTCACAATCTCTATTGATGGAGAGTGGGAGCGATGGACGGTCACGCCGCCGCAGTTTTTTGTCCTAATCAATGGACAGACAAGAGTTGACCTAGGAAATGAGTCCCAAGAAGTCAGTCCGACCCTACGTTTGGCTAGACGGAATGAATCGCTCTTTTTCGATCGAGAAGAGGCTTTGGGAAGTGTAACAATTGATACGGCAACCTGTGTGCTAGATATATGGGGTAAGGGCTGGGAGAGTCATGTCTATCCAGGAAAAGATTATGAAATTACTGATGGTGGGCAGATTTCTACTTTCAACTTCGCCTTTGATGAGAGAAGGGAGATGATCGTCAGAAGAGAAAGGAGCGATATATGACAGGAGGATATAATGCATTTGCATCAATGGTATTGAGTCCTCCGGTAGATTATACTAAATTTGAATTGCCGGAAACGGAGGGAGAGATTGTTGAGTCTCCGAGTTTTTCTGTTGATGAGGAAAGGGATCGGAAGAATCGAGAGGTGATCGGAAGTATTGTTAAGTATGGCCTCGTTAGTGATCCAGCAGTCCATGGCTCAACCCATCTCTGCTCTTCAGATGAGCCGCGGCATCCAGTAAAAGGAAAATTGCGCATCAATTTCTTATGGGATTCTGTTGAGCGTGAAGAAGGGAATCATGTAGGCAAACTGGATGGGTTGACCTATTTTGAAGTTGGTATTAACCGGGTACTCTATAACCGGAGTTGTGGGGCGATACCGGTTGTTTCTGAGAGGTTTGTAGAGGGTGGAGAAATTTTTTTTGGTGATCTAGATGTCAATGATGTGACTTTGCGCTCTCACCATAGCGCTCTTTTTGTCTTAAAGCCTGAAAATTTTCAAGATTTTTGGGGTGGTATTGAAAAAGTGACAACCGAGGGATCTCTTCTTTTTGATGTTACGTTATCGGATGTTTCTCATGTCTTTGTTCCGAAGAATCTTCAGAAAATTGTAGGACCATTACTAGAAGATAAGGGTCCAGAGGTGATCTATGTCGGATCGATTCGAAAAGAGGTTGAGAGGCGCTTTGTGACGATTCCCGATTATGAGACAGCGTTAACAAAATTGGCTTATAGCTATTTCGAATCAGTTTTTAAAAGGGGAGAAAATTGCCCCTTGCCTTTAGGATTGCACGCTGTTAGATTGTTCGATCAGTAATCAAGGAGTGAAATATGTCAGGATCTCAAGTAAGTAGAGTATATGATTTTGATGGAGCGGATTTTAATCCCCTTAGACCAGGTCAAAAAGTTAACCATCATGACCGCTTAAAGAGGCTGCAGGCTGGGATTAAGCAGCTAGGTCAAGAGATGATAGCTGCCCAAGGTAACCTCTACCGTGCATTTTTGAATCGGGCAACAGCACCGGCAGGTCTTAACGCAGGAAGAGTGATGCTCTGTCACATAGATCAAGAGCTCAAAGATGCCAGTCGAAGCAACTGCTTAGTTGAATTGATACGTAGCGTTGTGAATCTCTTTTTGGGTCTTTTTGGGATTTCGTGGAAAGGTGAAGATTACCGCAGCAATGTCAAAATCGATGAGGTAGTGAATAAGTTAGAGCAAAAAGGAAAAGAGCTAAGAGTCCCAATCGACGAGGCTTTAAACAAGTGGGGAGCTGCTTGTGTGGTAGAGAATGATTTAGAGAGAATCATTGCCTATCCAACAAGCGAAGGATTCAATCTTCTTGTGGTGGATGATGATCGAACCGCTGCAACCTCTGCTCATGAGTTTTTGGATAGCTGGGGGCACATTGATGATGTTGTAGAGATGGAGATAGAAATAGGGGGGAATTTCAGTACAGTTGCGATTCATCGCCCTGAGCTCTTGGTCAAAGTGCATTACGGCACAGATCCTACGAAAACCCCAACTTCAAATGAAAATCTTGCTAAGAGGCCTCTTGTTTTCCCAGGAGGTTATAAAATTGAAATCAATGAAGAGTGGCCAAGAAAATCTACTCATCCCATGAGGCTTGTAGGCAGCTTGATAGATGAGCCTGTGATGCTTCTTTTTGGCACAAGTTACAATGTTGGTGATAGCAAAGTGACGGTAAGCTACGTTTCTCAAGAGCCGATTAAGTTAGAAATGAAAAAACATCCGACCTCGTGAGAGATCGGATGTTATAAGGTCTGTCCTAGCGAACGTTCCAGCGCTTCTGGATCGTCTTAACAAAGATGATCTCATAGATCGCTGAGAGACCAACGAGGATGTAAACAAGCTTTGTAACACCCGTCGCCGTTCCAAAGATCTTCTCAACAACGTTTAGGTCTGCGATACCGACAAGACCCCAGTTTAGTCCGCCAATCACTAGCAAAATAATTGCTAATACGTCGACAATTTTCATCATTTCCTCCTTACAAGGTTTTCATTGAAAACAGTTTACATATTCGCAATGTAAGGAAAATCATTTTTTTTTCAAAGAAAATAGTGCGACTTTCTTAACCGATTAATTATTAATGAGATACGAGGTCGGTTTTTTTGTAAGTCCCTTTCTGTTATGCTCTTTAGGATCAAGATGTCTCAAAATTCTCGTCTCTCCCCATTTTTTGTAGGAATTTTACTTCTGACCCTTCCCTTAGCTTTTGGTGATTGGTTGCGAGAAGTTGACCTTTCGCTCTTTTCAGCCCTGAATCCGATGCTGGGCTGGAGCACAAACTTAACAAAGGCGCTGGCCTGGATGAACTCCTCATATGGAGATATCTTGGCTGATGGGCTGATGATCGCAAGCCTCTTCTTAGCTCCCGGACTCTTTAGAGATAAATGTCGCTGGCTCCTATTTGCTCTGGTTTTGATGTTGGTGGTGCAGATCCTTTTCAACCACGCCGTCTTTCACTATCTCTTGCGCCTAGAGCATCCAAGCCCCACCTATTTTCTGACACCTGTTGTTGATTTGGCTAAGTTTTGGCCACTGCCTGGTAACAAAAGCCTTTCACTCTTCTCCTTTCCAGCAGACCATGCGACCACGCTATTGCTCTCCTATTTGATTGTGGCGCGGGTAGGGGGAAGCCGTTTCATAGCCGCATCTGTGGCGCTTTTTTTTATGTTGCCAAGACTCTTTGCCGGGGCGCATGGCATCACAGATATCCTCTTTGGCAGTGTCGGTGTGACACTCATCTTTGCTCCTTTAACCAACTACCTACCCAAATATGAAAAAACTTATCTTAAAAGCGGGGCGTGATCGTCCCATACGTCAGCGGCAGCCCTGGATCTTCTCCGGTGCGATTGAAAAATTCGGAAGAGAGGAGGCGGGTTCCACTGTTCGCGTGGAGTCGTCTGAGGGGGAGCTTCTAGGTCACGCTTTTTTGAGCCTGCCGAACAAGAGTTTAGCAGCGCGTATGGTTAGCTTTGGAACGCAAGATCCTGATGAGGCTATCGTAGAATCTATAAAGAGAGCTCTTGTTTTACGAAAGAGCTTGAATCTAGATAGTGACGCCCTTCGCCTAATCAATGGCGAGGGAGACTATCTGCCGGGTCTTATAGTCGACAGCTACGCGGGCCATCTGGTGCTCCAGATAAGCAATGCAGGCTGGGAAAAGAGAAGAGAGTGGCTAAAAGATCTTTTGATCAGTGAGTGTCAGCCTCTATCGATATATGAAAAATCGGTCGGCCCTTCACGAAAAGAGGAGCGGCTTGAGGATAGAGAGGGCCAGATATATGGAGAGACCCCTGAAGTTGTCACTGTTAATGAGGGGGACGTTAAACTGTATGTTCCAATTCACAAAGGCCAAAAGACAGGGCTCTTTATCGATCAAAGAGAGATGAGGGGTTTTTTACGAAATCTATCTTCGGGCAAAAAGGTGCTTAACCTCTTCTCCTACACAGGTGGCTTCTCCTTAGCCGCCCTAAAAGGGGGAGCAAATTTCGCCGTCTCTGTTGATAGATCAGAGCTGGCCCTCTCACTTATTGAGCCGCAGCTAGAGGAAAACGGGTTCGATCAAAAGAGGCACCAATCCATTCAAGCTGACGTCTTCTCCTATGTTAGAGAACAGAAAAAATTAGACTTTGATCTCATCATCGTCGATCCGCCGGCGCTGGCGAAGCATGCAAAGGATCGGGTTGCTGCGGCAAGAGCCTATAAGGATCTCAACCGCGAAGTGATGCGCCGTATCACGAAAGAGACCATGATCTTAACTTGCTCTTGCTCAGCAGCCGTTGATGATAAGCTCTTCTCTCAAGTTATCTCACAGGCGGCGTTGGAGGCTAATGTGATGGCCAAAGTTGTCGGGCGTCATCAGATGGCTCCGGACCATCCAGTAAGTCTCTTCCATCCACAGGGTAGCTATCTTAAATCCCTTCTGTTGATCTCATTTGATCTAGCTGGTAAAATGGACTGAATTTAATAAAGTTGACTTTTCATGAAACTCCTTCTTAAAATTTTAGTTTGCTGCACAATTTTGACGTCACTTTCTGCTAATAGTGTCTCGAAAGATTTAGAGTTTGTTGACAGCATTGCCTATGTCCTCAAAACTAAATATGCGCATAAGAGCCTCAAGGAGGAGCAGTTTGGCTGGGATCTTGACAAACAGCTCTTAGAGCTCAAAGAGGAGATCAATTCTGGCAAAGCTCTTAGTCGAAAAGCGCTTCTTCGCTTTTTCAACTCTGCGAATGATCTGCATGTTTGTATCAACTGCTTCTCGACAGCTTTAGCAACTCTTCCCTTCGAGGTGATTGAGATTGAGGAGAAGTATTATGTCGTCTCCATCGACGAGAGAGTTTTGACGGGCAGAATGGAGCCCGGTGATCAACTGATCGAGTGGAATGGTGAGCCGATGGACGCTTTTGTTGATGGCTATCTGCTTGAGGAGTATCCCCTCCAAAATCCCGGTCCCGGTATGCGTAACTTGGCGATCTCACATCTGACTAAAAGAGTCGGTGAGCTGGGGATGGCGATGCCAAAGGGTGATGAGGTAAGATTAACGACTCTCTCTTTAAATGGGAAAAGGCGAGAGCTCTCCCTTAGGTGGGGCCGTAAGGCGGAGATGCATCTTCCCTTCGGATCGCACACAGCCCAAAAGGTTCAACCCAAAGCCCTTTTGTCAAAAACTCCTCTCGTGGTCAAACGCGATGCGATCTCTCCATTTGGAATGAGCCGCACCTTTGAGGTGATGCGTAGCAGTGAGATGGGTGAGGCGCGCTTAGGGGAGTGGGGCTACGCCAATCAGACTGGCTTTTTACCCCGTTTAGGAAAGTGCACGTGGGAGACGCCCAAGAGCCACCCCCATTTTGCCTACAGCTTTAAGCTATCTAACGGCAAAGTGATCGGCTTTATTCGAATCCCTGAATTTATGGCTGGAAAAGGAAAGGTTGAAAAGTTTGGTGAGATCATCAGCCGTTTCGAGAAGTCAACAGATGGCTTGATTATCGACACAACCTGCAATCCCGGCGGTAGTATCTTTACCTGCTACGGGATGTTGCGCCACCTCTCAAAAAAGCCGTTGAAGCTTCTAAATGAAGAGATGATGTATAGCGATGATGAGATCTTTGTACTTGAGGAGCTGGAGAAGCGGCTCCTCTTTTGTAATAAAGATCTTGATGTTGCGCAGCTGATCTCACCGATGGTGGCCGACATGCCGCTAAATTTAGAGGATTGTAAGAAACTAAGGCGCGGCTGCTGCTATGCAATCAATCAGTGGCGCGAGGGAAAAGAGAAGACAGATCCTGCCCCAATTCTTGGACTCGATGAGCTTGCCCCGGCCAAGTCTGTCTACACAAAGCCTCTACTGGTCTTAATCAACAGAAAGCAGCTCTCCTGTGGAGACTATTTTCCGCTGATTCTACAGGATAATGGGCGCGCTGTTTTGATGGGAGAGAGCACCGCTGGCGCTGGCGGCTGTATCGCTTACGATCTTAGTTTGCCAAACCGTCTTGGTATTGATGGCTTCTCCACATCCCCCTCAACAACCTATCGCCCCTTAGGAGGCGTGATTGAAGATAATGGAGCTGAACCAGACATTGAGTATCGAATCACTCCCGAAGATCTCGCCTCCGGATATGAGGGATACCGCGCTGCTATTTTAGCTCAGATTGACTCGATGATTCCTGAAAAATTACCTAAGTTAAAACGTAGTTGAACATGAAATTCACTCTTATTTTTACTCTATGGGTCAGCCTTCTATCGGCCATACCCCAAAGTGACCTAGATTTTGTTGATAGCATCGCCTTTGTCTTCAGGACAAAGTATGCCAACAGAGCTCTTAAAGAGGAGCGTTACGGCTGGAACCTCGATGAGAGGATTGCTCAGCTTAAAGAGGGGATCGTCGCTGACCATGGCCTAAGCCGCAAAGCAATCCTTCGCTTTTTTAACTCGCTCAATGACCTTCATGTCTCTTGCCACTGTTACTCGACAGCCTATGCGGATCTTCCCTTTGACCTGATCGAAATTGACGGCAAGTATTACGTCTGTTCTGTTCATCGCGAGTTCTTAGATCAGATCTCTCCAGGAGATCAAATGATCGAGTGGAATGAGGAGCCGATGGCATCTTATGTGGAGCGCTATTTTCGCGATGAAAATCCCTTCGACAGTCCAAGTTATGGAAAGCGCGCTCAGGGGATCTATTTCCTGACAAGACGCATTGGAGAGTTTGGGATGGAGATCCCTTCAGATGAGAAGATCTCCATTACCACGATTACTCATGATGGGAAAAGGCGAAGCATCACCTTAGATTGGCTAATTCACGAAGAGAGACACATCCCCTTTGGTCTTGACGAGACAGACCACTGCTCTCCTAAGGGCTTTTTACGAAAGGGGTTCAAACCTATCAGATGCGACGTCATCTCTCCATTAGCTAAGAGCAGCACCTATAAAATGATCAGACAGGGAATGCTAGGAGAGGTGCGTTTGGGAGAGTGGGGATTAGGAGACGAGAGAGGGTTTTTACCTACTTTAGGCAAAGCAATTTGGAAGGGACCTAAAGGGTGCTCTCTACTGTCTTACATCTTTAAACTGCCAAACGGCAAACAGGTTGGCGTCATTCGGATCCCCGGTTTTGACTCTGATCAGGGGTATGAAAAGACATTTGGTCAGTTGATTGCCAAGATGGAGAAGAACAGCGATGGTCTTATTCTTGATACAACAGGCAATTCCGGAGGTTCCGTTTTTACGGTCTACGAGATGGTTAGACATCTATCAAATCAACCCTTGAAGTTGCTTCCTGAAGAGAAGATGTGGGGTGACGATGATATCTATAGTATTGAATACCTTCATGAACTGTTACGCGACTGCAGCTCAGATCAAGATGTTAAAATGTTGATCTCTCCCCGTTTTGGAGAGCTTTCCTTGAATCTTAAAGAGTGTGAGGGTTTACGGGCTTTCACTCTTTATACGATGAAACAGTGGCGGCAAGGGAAACAGAAGGTGGATCTCTATCCCATTTATGGATTTGATAAACTCGAGCCTGCGAAAATCTGCTATACCAAGCCAATTTTAGTTTTGACCAACCGCATGCAGGTCTCTGGCGGCGATCTATTCCCAGCTATCTTAAAGGACAATGGACGAGCTGTTTTAATGGGAGAGAGAACTGCTGGTGGGGGCGCTAGCATCATTTCGGATCTGGTCTTGCCAAATCGTCTGGGAATCCACTCCTTTTCCACTTCCAATTCCACTGTTTACAGCCCAAATGGCAATCTCGTGGAGGATGTCGGTGTTGAGCCAGACATCGAGTACAATATCACTCCTGAGGATCTTGCGTCGGGTTATGAGGGATACCGGGCAGCCATCCTAGATCAGATTGATTCGATGATTCCTCAAAAGGCGGGCAGAGCTCCTCGTCGTCAAAGCAGAGGTTAGGCGGTCCCGGGTCCTCGAAGCCGCCGCCGAGCGCTCTGATGAGAAAGATGGTGGCGAGATATTGTGAGCCTTTAAGACGAATGGCGAGCTTCTCCACATCGAGCTGCGTCTTTTCCGCATCAGCGACCTGAAGGAAGTTGATCAGGCCGGCGTTAAACTGCTGACGAGCTAGGTAGGCGGTGTCGATCGCCGCATCGGCAGCGAGGCTCTGCGCCTCAAACTCTTTTCTTCGGTAGTTAATCGCGCTGAAGGCATCTTCGACCTCTTTGAAGGCGATCTCCACCTGCTTTTGGTAGCTGTGGGCCGCGACGCGGTAGAGCGCCTTTTTCTCCTTCCAGTTATAGATCAGATTGCCGCCGTCGAAGAGCGGTTGGCTTGCCGTCGCATCTACCGCCCAGTAGCGTCCCAGCCAGGTAAACCAGCGGTTAAGTTGAGGGGAGAGGAAACCCAAAGTGCCGCTTAGTGAGATCTCGGGGAAGAACTGCGCGATGCTAACGCCCACCTCTTCTAGAGCTGCTTTGAGCTCTAAGCTCTTCTCCCAGACGTCCGGTCTTCTTAAGAGGAGAGAGGCGGGAAGGTCGGGAGTGAAGTGAGGGTTATTTTCTGGCAGATTGCCGTGAGCGATGGAGAAGTCTGAGGCGAGTGAGCCAACAAGCTGCGCCAGCTCATTTTCCGCCTCTTGACGCAGGCGCAGGGAGTCTTGCAGCTCTTGCTCGGCGCGTGCCACCTCAAGAAGGGCTCTGGAGAGGTCAATTTCAGGATCTAGGCCCGCCCGAACTCTTGCTTTATTGATCTCATAGGTGTCGTTACGCACCCGAACAGACTCATTTAAGAAGTTGATCTCTTCGTCGAGCGTTCTAAGGGTGAGGTAGAGGTTTGCTACCTCTGTTGTTAAGCTATTCATGATATTCCAGTAGCCCCAACAGCTGGCGACGAGGCGCGCTTTGGCCGCGCGGTCCCCATGGAGAAACTTACCCCAAAAGTCCACCTCATAACTTAAAGTGGCCGGCATGACGTAGCTGCGAAACACGCTTCTTTGGTCTCCGGCGAGAGGGGAGAATTCTGAGAGGTTTATCAGCTGACCTGAGCGATTGTACGAGGGGAATAAAAAGAGCTGCGGTAACCTTTTGGAAAAGGCGATGCCTGCCTGAGCTCTCGCTTCAAGAATTCTCTCACAGGCGATCAGCAGATCTTTGTTGTAGGAGAGTGCCATCTCCTCTAATTCGTTGAGTATGGGATCGTTGAAGAGAGTCCACCAGCTGTCTGAGAGCTCTTGGGCCTCCTCTTCATATTCAAGGTCGATCTTCCACTCATCGGGTACGGTGACGTCGAGGTCGCAGCCGACAGAAATCTGCCTCTCGCAAGCGGCAGCTAAAAAGACGAGAAGAAGCCAACCCCAAATTTTTCTCATTCCTCTCCCTCGGGTGATCCGATGAAGACATCGACCTGCTGGCCAATGTAGAGGGTATAGTTTTGGGGAGGCTCGAAGGTGTAGATCACCTGGAGGACTCGGGTGTCGACCCTCTCATCGCTTAAGCCGGTGAGCGATTTCTTGGGCATGACATAGGGCTCAATTTTCTCGAAAGCTAGGGGTATCTCGAGATCGGGACGATTTTTTGGAAAGGCAACCGCCGGGGAGTCTCGCTTGACACCGGGAGCGTTCTGCTCGTCGACATCGGCGCGGATCTGCAGCTGGCGCATATCGCCAATGATAATCGCCGGCTCTTTGGGATCTAAGGGGAGATACTCTCCTACCCGGACATTTTTTTGAATTACCGTCCCGTCCATCGGCGCGCGCACGGTTAGTCTTTCGAGCATGATTTCATTTTTAGCGACCTCTTCGCTGATACGGTTATATTCGTTCTCTGCGACGCTCACATCGTTCTCTTTAGTGCGGATATCATCGGCGCTGACAGCCCTTTTATCTTCGACAGACATGAGCCTCTCAAGCTGATCCTGGATGCGGATCACCTTGGCACGCGCCACTTTAGCTTCGGCGCGGTCGACGCGAAGCTGCGCCTGTATCTCTCTAGAGTCGATTAAGAAGAGGGGATCGCCTTTAGAGACATCTTGCCACACCTCGACATATTCCTTTTCAACGACTCCGGGGACCGGTGTTCCAACGTCGACATTATCCTTGACTCCTTCGATAATCCCTGTCGCGCTAATCGCTTTGGGGTAGGGGTTGGAGGCGGGCATCACAGTGGGCGGATTTTCAGGGATCGGGGACATGATTGTATTGACCAAAAGAAGTGCTGAGATCACTCCAACAATGGCAATCACAACGGCGGCGTAGTTTCGTTTCATCTGTGGTTCTTCTCCTCTGAGCGAATCCTACCATCATCCATGTTAACAGTTCTATCGGCATATTTAAAAATTCTCGCATCGTGAGTGACGACGATGACGCAGCGATCTTTGGCGATGGCAAGATGGCGAATAATCTCCATTATATTACTGCCTGTCTCGGCGTCGAGTGCGGAGGTGGGTTCGTCGCAGATGATCAGGTGCGGGTGATGTACCAGGGCTCTGGCGATGGCCACTCTTTGCTGCTGTCCTCCCGAGAGCTGCTTGGGGAAGGCGTTATACTTCTCTTCGATTCCGACTTCGCTTAGAACCTCTTTGATTCTAGGTTTGATCTCTTCGGGGGCGACGCCGTTGAGGATAAGAGGAATGGAGATGTTTTCAGCACAAGTTAAGGTGGGTATAAGGTGAAACTGCTGGAAGATAAAGCCGATGTTGCGTTTGCGAAAGGATGTGATGGCGCTAGACTTGGCGCCGGATAGGGTAAAACCAAAGAGGTCGATTGTTCCCATGTCAGCGCTTAATGTCCCCGCAATGACAGAGAGAAGGGTTGTTTTGCCGCTTCCGGAAGGGCCGACGATCATCACAAGTTCGCCGAGGCGCGCCTGAAAGTCGACAGAGCGCAGGGCGTGGGTCACCTCTCCTCCTTGGGAGAAGTTTTTTGTCACAGCGGTGATTTTTAGCTCCTTGCTTTCAAGCTGGTCAGGCACGGAACACCTCCGCTGCGTCAAGCTTTTGCACCTTTCGTATTCCTAGAAGAGCGGCGAATGTGCAGATAAAGAGAATCGCTAAAAAAGTGATAACCAGAACATAGGGCGGCATATAGAAAGGAAGTCTCTCAGTTGTGATGGCGATGCGGCCGAAGATCGAGGCGAGCCCGACGCCTACGCCGTAGCCGATCGATCCGACAAAGAGCGCTTGTACCAAGAGCATATGGCGAAGCGTGCGATTTGAAGCGCCCATAGCCTTGAGCGCGCCGAGGTGAGGGAGGTTCTCTAAGACAAAAGAGTAGAAGGTCTGTCCCGAGACAGCAACGCCCACTAAAAAGCCCAAAAGGATTGTGGTGCCAAAGGAGATCGGAATCCCTGTGTTTTCAAAGTACCAGCGAATGGTGCTGATATTAAATTCGCTCTCAGTAAAGGCTTTGAGGCCGGTCTCTTTTTCAATATTTCGCGCCACCTCTTCGAGGGATAGACCACTTTGCGCTTTGACGAGGATGTATGAAAGAGTCTTTCGCACGGGCGGAGCAATTGTGACGGCGCGGTCGTAGGTGGTGTAGACGTAAGGGTAGCCGAAAAAGGAGCGCTCCGCTTGGCAGATTCCGACGATTTTTGCCTCATGGTCATTGATTTCAAAGCTGTCTCCGATACCAATTGGCCGATCCATGCCGGCACTTAAGCGCTCCACTCCAACCTGATCGATGATGACGCTGTTGGCTTGCCAGAGACTCTCAAGTCGCCCTTCGGTCATACGCGTTGGAGCGCCAATCAAAGTTTGTGGGTCGAGACCCATCAGCTGAACCGGCTTAAACTTTCCCGACTCGAGGCGGGCGGTCTGTATCGAGAAGTAGAGCGGGACGGCCCACTCAACCCCCTTAACGGAGCGCACTCGCCCCAGATCCGTGTCGCGTAGCGGTTGCACCTCATTGACCTGCTCGACGAGAGGGTCGACAACCCAAATTTCCGCTTGTGTGTTGCGGATTGTGGCGGTTGACCAGCGCAAAAGCCCCAAAAAGACCGACGCCTGTTGGGTCATCAAAAGGGCAGCAAAGCTCAAGGCGCTAACCAAAAGAAGATATTTGGCCCTGTCCCCGGTCAGCATCTTTAGAGCTATCCTATTCATATGACGCATCTTAAACTATTTAACAAAAAATTCCTTTAAAAAAAAATCAGGATTGCTGAGCAAATGAGTATTCTGTG
>JAJFMK010000300.1 GCA_021772215.1 Chlamydiota bacterium
TGCAGGGAGGCCAGCAAACATCTTTTTCCCTTTAAAGGCCTGAACGGTTTTTATTTGATCTTGAGGAGCTTTCAGCTTGTAACTAAAAGGAGCACCAATGGCCACTGTTTTAGTTCCTTTATCGTAGTTTTTGCGGTTCCAGGGATTGAGAAGGAGACCTCTTTTGTTAAACCAGCCGTAAGTGAGTCCCGCCGCTGTTCCAAGGGGGCCTAAAATTGCTAAGGCTGTCTCTTCATTCGATGTTCCCTGAACGCTTAGGTCAAAGACGCTACACGCCTCTTGGTCGCCATCTGTAGCGCAGACCTGTACGGGGACGATTTTATCACTAAAGGGTCCGGTATCAGAGGGTCCTGGTTTTCCCTCTAGAGTCCTGTCCGTGAACGTAAGCCAGTTTGGAAGGGCTCTTCCATTGATCCTTGTTGCACTTAAAGAGAGAGTGTCTTCATTAGGGTCAGCAAAGGTGTTGTCAGGGACAACGAGTCTAAAAGTTTGTCCTACTTGTGCCACTTCATTGGATAGTGAATTTACAACTTTTGGTGCCGCATTGGGGCCAACGGTTAATGAGAGAATCCCTAGGACAGGCACCTGCACACCATCGTCAGCAGTGACTAAGATGTTGTAGATGCCTTCAGAGTTGCTTGGGGGCACACTAGAGATGATATTAGTAGTTGGATTGTGGTGTAGCCAAACCGGTATTGGTGAACCATCTCCTAGGGTGACTGTATGAGTGACAGGTCCTAGGGGCGAGCTGATCATTTCTGGGATCTGGTAGATCAAAGAGCCGCCTACACGAGCAATCTCTTGGGAGAGGGCATCGACTACATTGAGGGTAAATGAGTTTGCCGCAGTTCCTCCTTTGGGATCTTCTGCAATGACTTTTAAAGCAACCGTTCCTTTATCAGACGGCTGTGGAGTTCCCTGGAACTCGAGTCTGGGACCTACAAAGCTAAGCCAGGCGGGGAGTAAACTACCGTCTGTCTTAGTAGCTCGGTAGGTTAGAAGATCCCCATCTATATCAATAAAAGTGTTGCCTGGAAATGCGTAAAGGTAGTGGATTCCTAGAGCTACAAGCTGGTTAGGAATGGGGTTTTGTAAGTTTGGAAAATTTTCTGCCACCAAATTAAAAGAGCTAGATGCTTGCGCACCTACGTTATCAGTTGCGCTCACCTTTACCGAAAGCGATCCTGCATCACCAACTGTTGGCGTTCCCGTAAAGGCTCTTGTTGTGGGGTTAAAGCTTAACCAAGGAGGGAGAGGGCTACCATCCGTAAGTATTGCGCTATAGGTTAAGGTATCTCCCACATCCTGATCAGTAAAAGTTTGCCCTGGCACTGTAAAGGAGTAGGGTTTGTTTAGGTCTATAACTTGGTTGGAAAGGGCAGTCGTTACTTTCGGAAAGTGCTCTACAGTTAGGCTAAAAATGCTTTCAGCCGTTCCGCCTCTTGGGTCTTCTGCAATGACTTTAACTGATATTTGTCCGTTGTCAGATGGTAGCGGTGTGCCTATAAATTGTTGTGTAGCTCCATAAAATTCTAGCCAATTAGGCAGAACGCTTCCATCGTCTTTTTGAGACCGGTAGCTGAGGCTCTCCCCATCAAGGTCAATAAACGTATTTCCTGGAATAGTATAGGCATAGGGTAATCCGATATCGATGATCTGGTCTGTGATAGGGTTGATTAGGTCGGGGAAATGTTGAATTACTAAATTAAAGGAGCTAGATGCTTGCGCACCTGCGCTGTCTGTCGCGCTCACTTTTATCGAAAGCGATCCTGCATTACCAGCTGTTGGTGTTCCTGAAAATGTTCTCTCAGCGGGATTAAAGCTAAGCCAAGGAGGGAGAGGGCTGCCATTCGTAAGTGTTGCGCTATAAATGAGAGTGTCCCCTACATCCTGATCGGTAAAAGTTTGTATTGGAACAGTAAAAGAGTAGGGGATGTCAATATCGGCTGCATGGCTTAAAAGAGGAGAAGTAACCTGTGGAAAATGATCAACAGTCAATGAGAAGGTTGTATTGGCTTGATCAACTACAATTCCATCACGGGCGAAGACCTGGATAGCATAGGTGCCAGTATCTCCAGATTTAGGCGTGCCGGAAAAGATTCCAATGGGGGAGAAGCTTAGCCAGGAGGGGAGAGGGCTTTGGTTAGTTTGCTTCGTTGAATAGAAGACAATATCATTATTAGGGTCAGGAAAAACAGATTGGTCTATGAAGTAGCTAAATGGAGCTCCTATATCTGTAAGCTGATTGGTAATTATACCAGTAGCAACTGGAGGACCCTCCACACGTAGGACAAATGAAGAAGAAGCTCGGTTTAGATCTGGATCTTCGGCGATGAGCTCAAATTCATAATTGCCAACGTCTACTGGTTTAGGAACTCCTGATAAAAGGAAACTTTGTTCAAGAATCTGTAGGCCGGGAGTGCTATCAGAAACATAGGCAAAACTGCCTATAACAGTCACTCCTAAGGCACTCCCTGGCGTATTATATGATGCCTTTAAGATAGGAGCATAGGGGTTACTTACGTCGATGATTTGCAGGCCGGAATTATAATCAGCGATATAGACGAAATTGCC
>JAJFMK010000004.1 GCA_021772215.1 Chlamydiota bacterium
CAGACTCAGGCAATCCAAAAGTTGCGCTTTCAGACGCTATGGTGAAGTCACAGGCGAGGGCGAGCTCAAAGCCGCCGCCGAGGGCATAGCCATCGACAGAGGCGATCGTCACCTGCTTGGCGCGCGCCACCTTCTGCATCGCCAGCTGACCGAGGTCGATATACTCTTGCGCCTCTCTGATATCAAAATTGGTCAAATCGTCGAGGTCGGCGCCGGCGCTAAAAGCTTTTTCTGAGCCGTTTATAATAATCAAACGGATCTCATCATCGGATTCAAGATCGATATAGGTGCGGTAGAGCTTTTCTAGAAGCTCACGGTTGAGGGCGTTTAGCTTTTCGGGCCTTGATAGGGTCAAATAGAGAATCTGCCCCTCTCTCTCTTTTTTTAGAAAATCTGACATAAGTTAAAAAAATTGATATTCAACTCTACATGTAGCATAACTGACTTTATGAAGCACAAATTTTCCTTGAGTTTAGAATCACAAAAGCCACTTAAAATTGTGGGCGTTCTCAACGCTCTCATCGCAAAGATGGCTAAAGAGGCAGGCTTTGAGGCGATCTACCTCTCTGGCGCCTCGCTTTCAAGTAGCCTCGGCCTGCCTGACCTTGGGATGCTCTCCAAAGAGCAGATCGTGGAAGAGAGTCGAAAAATTACGCTCGCCTGTGACCTTCCCCTTCTCGTTGATATCGACACCGGTTGGGATAATCTCCTCACTCTTGAAAGGGCGTGCGAAGAGCTTCTGCAGGTAAATGTTAGCGCCGTCCAGATCGAAGATCAGACAGTGAATAAGCGCTGTGGCCATCGAGAGGGGAAAAGGCTTATTGACACAGGAGAGATGTGCGATAAACTAGGAGTGATCGATGAGCTATTTGTGGTGGCGAGGTGCGATGCGTTAGCGGTTGAAAGCTTGGATGAGACCATCAAGCGCTCCAACGCCTACTTTGAGGCGGGCGCCGATATGGTCTTTGTGGAAGCTGTCACCTCCTTGGATCAAGTGAAGACTCTAAAAAATGAGCTGGAGGGCCCGCTGCTTCTCAACCTCACCGAATTTGGGAAGACGCCGCCCTTCAAGCCCGAGGAGCTAGCGGGAATTGCCGCTCTTCTCTATCCGATGAGCGTCAACCGGATGATGTACGCCTCCGCGGCCAGAGCATTAAGCGCCCTTCAAGAGGGAAAGCAAGAGGAGCTGATCGATCAGATGATGAGACGTGATGAGCTATATAAACTGCTCGCCTATGAAGAGAAGGAGAATAGATTATGATCACAACGAAAAAGCGCGGCGGCCTCGCCAATGTGGTAGCGGGCGACTCCAACATCTGCCTCTGCGGCGCTACAGATGAGAGCCTACTCATTCGCGGCTACTCAATCGAAGATCTCGCACAGTCTGCCACCTTCGAAGAGGTGGTCTTCCTCCTCTTGGCAGGACGCCTGCCAAAAAGAGGCGAACTTTTTGAGGGGAGCTATGAGGTCGATGAGCTCTTCTTGAAGGTTCCCCAAAATGCGTCCCCTATGGATTTTTTACGCACCGCCGTCAGCTTAGCTGGCACTCTTTGGGCTGATGAACCAAATCCCGCCCTTAGACTCATCACCTCCCTACCAACTATCCTCCTCTCTTGGATGAAGCAGAAAAAACTGCCCTTAAAAAGAGGCTCTATCGCCAAAAATTTCTTAGAGCTACTTCATGAGAAAGAGGCAACAGCTAAGCAGATTAGAGCGCTTGATATCTCTCTCATTCTCTACAGCGAACATGAGTTCAACGCCTCCACCTTTGTTGTCCGCACCATCGCCAGTACCATGAGCGACTACTATAGCGCCATCTGCGGCGGCATCGGCGCCCTGGCCGGCCCTCTTCATGGCGGCGCTAACGAGCGCGCCTATGATCTGATCCATCAGTTCAAATCCGCCGATGAGGCGGAAAAGAAGATCCTTGAGATGCTTTCACAAAAGATACGGATCATGGGCTTTGGCCACCGCGTCTACACCACCAAAGATCCCAGGTCCGATATCATCAAGAACATCGCCCAAAGTCTAGCCAGCGCCGCCTCGGATAGCTACCTCTTCGAGGTCGCAAACCGCATTGAAGAGGTGATGTGGCATGAGAAGATGCTCTTTCCCAACCTCGACTTCTACAGCGCTCTCGTCTACCACTGGCTCGATATTCCAAAAAGCCTCTTCACACCGCTCTTTGTCCTCTCTAGACTTAGCGGCTGGTCAGCCCACTTTATCGAACAGCAGAGCAATAACAAGTTAATACGCCCCCTCTCCAACTACACCGGACCAAAACATCAACCCTGGATCCCTCTCGAAGAGCGCTGATGGATCGCCTACTCGAAGAGATTGCCACCTATGTCGATGAAGCTTCCTTTAGCGAAGAGAGCTACGACGCTGCCGGCCTCTCTTTAGCCGACGCGCTCGGCTGTGCGATTTTGAGCCTCTCCTACCCCGCCTGCACAAAACTTTTAGGCCCCATCGTTGAAGGGACAGCTGTCCCTGGCGGCGTCAAAGTTCCCGGCGTCAAAGATCCTCTCGACCCTGTCACAGCCGCCTTCAATTTAGGAGCGATGATCCGCTGGCTCGACTTCAACGACACCTGGCTTGCCCGCGAGTGGGGCCACCCCTCCGATAACCTCGGCGCCATCCTCTCCGTGGCCGCCTTCTACAACCTTACGATGCATGACGTCCTACATAGCCTTATCATCGCCTATGAGATCCAGGGCGTTTTAGCGCTTTCGCTCTCCTGCAACCAGATCGGCCTCGACCATGTCTTCTTCGTCAAGGTAGCCAGCAGCGCTGTCGCCTGCAAATTGATGGACGGCACCCCCTCTCAAATCGCCGACGCCCTCTCGCAAAGCCTCATCGACGGCGCGCCGCTTCGCACCTACCGCCACGCGCCGAACGTCGGCTCCAGAAAGTCATGGGCCGCCGGTGACGCGACCGCCCGCGGCGTCTATCTCGCCCATCTCATCATGCGAGGAGAGATGGGCTACCCAAATTGTCTCCTTGCACCAAAGTGGGGCCTGCAGGAGACGCTCTTCAAAGAGCAAAAGCTAGAACTTGTTAGACCTCTGAAAAGCTACGTCATCGATCATATCCTCTTCAAGGTGCGCCATCCGGCCGAGTTCCACGCGCAGACGGCTGTCGAAGCAGCGCTGCAGCTCCACCCTCACGTCAAAGATCGCTTAGAGACCATCGACAAAATCCTCCTCTGGACTCACGATTCTGCCATCAAGATCATCTGCAAAGAGGGCAAGCTGCAAAACCCGGCCGACCGCGACCACTGTATGCAGTATATGGTTGCCATTGCCCTCATCTTTGGCGACCTCGACGCCGACCACTACGAAGACAAAGCCGCGGAAGATCCGCGGATCGATTCAATGCGCAACAAAATAGTTATCGAAGAAGAAAAACGCTTCTCTGAAGAGTATCACCACCAAGACAAGCGCTCGATCGCCAACGCCCTTCAGATCCTCTTCAAAGATGGTACAAAGACAGAAAAAGTGGTTATTGAATACCCCCTAGGTCACAAAAAAAGACGCAATGAGGCTCTGCCCCACCTCAAAGAAAAGCTACGCTCCAACCTTGGCAATGATAAGCTAGCAGAACTTCTGATGGACCGCTCAACTTACGAGAAGATGAAGGTTCGCAACTTCCTTGACCTCTTCTAAACCCTCAGTTGGCGGCCATATTGGGAGTGTGCTCCTTATTTGGCGGCCATATTAGGAGTACGGTCTTTGGTGAGCCTCTTCTAACCTAGGACCTCTTGGGCGTAGGCGGCGAGTTTTTCGCGGACAATTTGAACCATCTCGTTCTTGCAGGGATCAACAAAGGTGGGAAGCGCAAAATCTTCGGGCGCCACCTCGAGAAGGCCGAGCACCTCGGCGAGGTCGAAATCCTCTGCCATCACCGATTTAACAAGCTGTAGGGTGTTGATGCGCATCGGCATCACCTTGTCATATGGAGCGCCGATGACGAAGAAACGATGCTCGCCATGGTTGTTGGTATCGAAAGGGTACTTTCGGTTACGGAATAGTGATGAAAGATAGGCGCGAGAGGCGGTGTAGCGGCTAAAGCCGGGAAGTAAAAAGGGAGCAAACGCTTGACCCTGCCTCTTTGGTATGACGGAAAGGGCTGTCTGCTGATAGCCGATAAAGCCAGTTGACTCGACTTGAGACCCCATCAGTGGATCACCAGAAATAAGACGCACCTCACCTTTGGGAAGGCGACCGTTGATGAGAGCCGTGACAGGAAAACCCTCTCTTCCTTTAAAGTATCCTGTTCGCCCCTCAACGATACCGGCACCGGCAACAGAGATAACGCGATCGATAAAGACTCTTCCTCTAAGAAGAAGATGACCAACAGCAATCACAGCCAGTGTATCTAAAGTCCAGACCACATCGTCGACGTGGGTAATCGGATCGATGTTATGGATATGGACGGAAGAATTTCCCGCTGGATGGGGACCTGAGACGGTATGAATCTCGACACCTTTAGCTTCCGTAAAGGATCTCTCTTTTGACCCTTCGCGATGAACGAGATGTACCTTGCCATCTGTTAACTTGCCCAAAGCCTCAAGACCAATCTGAAACTCTTCATTCCAACCTTGAACCTGTTTTTCTGCTGGAGGGACAAAAGGAGCGCTCTCGACAGCTTTAACAAAAATAGTACGTGGCTTCTTACTGGGGTCAGCGAGACGGTCAAGCGGCCGCTGATGGATTTTAGGGAAAACACCCGCCTCTAAAAGACGCTGAACAATCTGCTCTCTTGAAGCGTTCTTAGGATCAAGCGCACCAAACTCAACAAACTCTTCATCATCTTCAAGCTCAATCACAATCGAGAGGAGCCGCCTCTTTAGGCCGCGCCGCACCTCTTTGATACGCCCGCCCGCCGGCGAGGTAAATATCCTCTTCGGCTCTCTCTTATCAAACGCCAGCGGCTCACCGATCTTCACCAACTGATCCGGCTTAACCAGCATCTTAAAGCGCAAATGTTCAAATGGAGAGAGATCAAGTGCGATCTCTTTAGGCCTAACTCTTTGCCCATTGATCTCTAAAGGAACAACATCACCTGTCGGCCCTCCCTCAATAGGAATGTCCAACCCTCTCTTCACTACAATTTTTGCCATGATACCCTCAAATGATTCAGCTTCAGATTAAACCACATTTATGAGTTATGACTCAATTATACCCACTAGAAATTTCGATAGATCTCTTTTCTAGAACCAACGTCAACGACAACAACAACCAACTTAGTGTCATAAATAGAGTAGATAATCCTATATTCACCTGATCGAACGCGATAGAGATCTTGGCTCCTATCACCTTTCAATTTCTTACAGTCTACCGGTCTTGGATCAACTGAGAGACGTTCAATACGTGTAACGATTTGCTCTTTACTTTTCCTCGGAATACTCTTTAATTTCTTATGTAATTTTTCGGGGAATTGAACTTCATAAATCATCTAGAGAATTCTTCTTTTCATCTCTTCAAGAGAAATTAGTTTTTCTTTCCCAGACTCAACATCCGCTAAAGTCTCTCGGGCTCTCGCTGCGAGCCATTCATCTTCAAGCTCTTCCAATTTTTCAAAAGCGCAGGACAGCAGAAATTCTCTCATAGTCAAGCCAAGCTTTGCAGATGCCATCTTGATGTACATATGCTCATCAGAAGACATATCTACTGTTAACCTAGATTTATCTTTTTTCATATCAACCTCCACCTTCCATTATACAGAAATCTGTTTTTCTGTGCAATGTTACTAAAATGTTCAATATTAACATGTTAATGTCACCACTAAGGTGTAGGTTACTTTTTGGGGATGAAAGCGGGTGTCTCTTCGGGGGAGGCGGGGACCACATCTTTGGTGGAGCGGCCTATGGTTTGGATCATCTCGCGGGTGGTGTAGACCCATTTGATTGACTCAACGCCCATCTGGTTAGCTAGGATATACCAGCCTATAGAGAGGGTAATGATCGGGGCCATCGACTTGAGGCCGAGACCTAAGAAGATGATCTGCACCTGAGGGGCGAGGCGGTTGGCGATCCCTAAGAAGAAGTCGGTCATCAAAACGATGATGATCGAGGGGGCCGCCAGCTTGATGGAGAGCACCATAAAGCGGTTCGCTAAGGTCTCCATCTTCTTCCAAAACTCATTGTCATCGATAAAAAAAAGTGGCGAGACAAACCGGTCGGGCGGAACCAGCTCAAAGGAGTCTTTGATCACTTCGAAGAAGAGGAAAGGGCCATCGAGCATGTAGAAGATATAGATCAGTGTGAAGTTAAAAAAGAGACCTAGAGGCGAGGCTTGGTTCTGCACGGCGGGGTCGCTAACCATCAAAGAGGAGGCTCCCCTTTGGTGATCGATGATAAAGCCGCTCGACTGCACGAGAGTAAAAGGGATACTCATTAAAAAGCCGATCAACATCCCAATCACAAACTCTTTGGCGGCATAGAGGAGAAGGAGGCGGTTGAAGAGAAGATCTGTGCTGACAACCTGAGTAAATGTGGGAAAGAAGATGGTAAAAAGTGAGATTCCGAGCACAACTTTAACGGGGTGGGGAAGAAGTTTCGCTCCCAAAAAGGGACTCTGGGCAATAATGGGAAGAAGGCGTGCGAGCGCTAAAAAGAGAAGTCCTAAGATCGCCTCTGGGGCCTGCGTGGCAAAGATCGATTTGA
>JAJFMK010000031.1 GCA_021772215.1 Chlamydiota bacterium
GATGAAACAGCTTATCGAAGAGTCTACCCCTCAATAATTCCTTTTAAATGCCCGTAAGTTTTCTTATGGGCATCCCTCTTTTTTCCCAAATATGTTATAATTGTCTCTAATTGAAAAATTGAGGGAATTTACGCATGTCAACAACCCGAATAGTCATTCTCGCGATACTCTTTATTGCATCTCTATTTGTTGGTTATCAGTGGTTTAAGGTCTATGAGGCTCAAGAAGAGCCCTTCACAGTGAGCTCTACATTTGAGTTTATCGACGTAGAGACTCCCGAAGAGATTGTGGCTATTGTCGAGGAGCCGGAGCCGTTTGTTGAGGCCGTCGCTACTTTTTCTCCTCAAGAAATTGAAACTGACCGCATTGCAGAGCTCTTCAACATCTATCCCCCAAAGCTAGATATCGTTGAGACGGTTACATATAAGTCCAAGGTCCCCTGGAGAAAGGGGCGCCCCGCCTGGATTAGCGACTACGCCAACCACTACAAAACTCACAAGCACTTTATTGCTAGAAGCTTAAGTGGAAAAGCTGATTATAATCGCAGCGACATCAAAGATGGAGACCGCTTTAATGTCTTAAAAGGGGATAAGGAGATCTCCTTTCACCTCCTGCTTGATCTCTCAGCTCACCGCCTCTTTCTCTCCTATATCGACCATGACGAGGACCAAAAAGGGCTTTTAAAGAGCTACCCCGTCTCCGTTGGTCGCCTCGATGCCTCTAGATCCTCCGGCACGCTGACACCGACAGGAACCTACTCACTTGGAGATCGTGTAACAGTCTACGACGCGAAGACAAAAGGCTACTATCAAGGTGAGAAGATGGATCTGATCCGCGTCTTTGGTACCCGCTGGATCCCCTTCCAAGATGAGATCCGTGACTGCACTGCGCCGGCGAGAAGCTATGGAATCCATGGTGTGCCATGGACAGAAGATCCAATCACCGGTGAACTCAAAGAGGATCTTACCTCCATTGGAAGAAATGAGAGCGACGGCTGTATCCGCCTTAAGACTGCCGATATCGAAGAGCTCTTTGCGATCATCACAACTAGACCTTGTGAAATTGAAATTGTAGAGAGAGGCATCAGATAGAATGGATATTCTTCCTCATGAAAAACAGGTCTACGAATATATCAAGACCATCGATCTCCTAAAGAAGCAGAACAGGGACAACCCCCTCTTCTCAAGCGAGATTAAAAAGCTTGAACAGAAGCTGCAGCAGCTCAAAAGCCAGGTCTACAGCAACTTGACACCCTGGGAGAGAGTTCAGATCTGCCGCCATCCCGCCAGGCCTCATTCAATCGATGTGATTCGTGAAATCTGCGACAGCTTTACCGAATTAAAGGGCGACCGTCTCTTTGCTGATGATGAAGCGATTATTGGAGGCCTCGCCACGATAGGCGGCGTCAATTGCGTCATCATTGGTCAGGAGAAAGGTTGCGATACCGAAAGCCGCGTAAAGAGAAATTTCGGTATGCTCAACCCAGAAGGGTTTCGAAAGGCGCTGCGCCTGATGAAGATGGCCGAAAAGTTCAACCTACCTATCGTCTCACTGCTTGATACGCCAGGCGCCTACCCCGGCCTAGAGGCGGAGGAGAGAGGTCAAGGCTGGGCTATTGCCAGGAACCTGCTTGAGATGGCGCGCATTAAGACACCAATTGTGGTTATTGTGATTGGCGAAGGCTGCTCGGGCGGCGCCCTTGGAATGGGCGTTGGTGATGTGATCGGAATGCTACAGCATGCCTACTACTCTGTCATCTCCCCTGAAGGCTGCGCCTCGATTCTCTGGAAAGATGCGCAAAAAAACCGCGAGGCCGCCTCGACACTTAAACTCAACGCTGAGGATCTCATTAAGTTTGGTCTTATTGACCAGATCATTGAAGAGCCGCTCGGCGGTGCCCATCACAATCCCAAAGAGACCTGCCGCCGCGTCAAAGAGTTTTTCTTAGATCAGTGGGCCGGGCTCAAAAGGATGCCACTCGACATACTCCTAGAGCAGCGCTACACAAAGTTTCGCTCCATGGGACAACTTAAAGACGATGAAGCTACTTCTTAGATCACTCCTTCAGCAAAGAAAGCATCTGGTCCTCCTTGTCTGGACGCTTATCTCGATGTGCTTTTTAACTGTGGCAAACCAGTTGGAGATTCTCTCTGTGGGAATCTTAACTAATAAAAATAGTCTTGTTGGTGAAGGGTTTTTTAATGATGTCTTGCAGTTTTTCTCTGAGAT
The DNA here is from genome assembly GCA_021772215.1 of Chlamydiota bacterium. Classification (GTDB taxonomy): domain Bacteria; phylum Chlamydiota; class Chlamydiia; order Chlamydiales; family JAJFMK01; genus JAJFMK01. The sequence goes on from JAJFMK010000031.1 coordinate 2,230, forward strand.
CTTCGCCTTTAACGAGGACTACCGCTACCTCGCCTACCTGATTCTTACTGTCGCACTTATTAAGGCAGTGGCCCTCTTTTTTCAGAAATGGACGAGTAAGCTGGTCGCCATCCGTGTCAGTCGCGATTTGCGCGCCAACTATTTTGCCCATATTCAGAAGCTCTCACTTGATTTCTACCAAAAACATCACATTGGCTCTTTAAGTGCCCGCGTCGTTGGTGACGCCTCCCTTATTTCAGAGGCGATTAACTCCTGTCTCACAAACTACATCCAGACCCCTTTTACTGTTCTATCGACTCTGATTCTCTGCTTCTTTACCTCCTGGCAGCTCTCTCTTCTTATCTTCTTCGGATTCCCTCTCATTGTCTACCCGATCCTCTTTTTAGCTAGACGAATCAAGCGACTCGCTAAAGAGCTACAGAAAAACCAAGAGAGCTTCGCCACTGTCCTGATCGACTTTTTAAGTGGCATCCAGACGATCAAGCTCTTTGCGATGGAGTCCTTTTCCCAAAAAAAGTATGAGGAGCAAAATGAGAGGATGGCGCAGCTGGAAAGACGCAGCGCCAGATATGATGTCTCATCACGTCCGATAATCCACACCATCGGTATGTTCTTCTTGGGCTTTGCTCTACTGTTTGGTCTCTATGTTCTAAACTTAAGTGTTCCCGAAGTGCTGGTCTACTGCGGCTTCCTCTATATCTTCTATGAGCCGATCAAAAAGTTTGCCGAAGAGAATGCAAATATTCAGCGCGGCATCGCCGCTGCGGAGCGGATGTGGGATGTCCTATCCGTTGTACCAACGATTCAGGATAGAGAAAATGCTGATGAGCTCAGCGGTTTCAATGACAAAATTGAGTTTAAGAACGTCTGGTTTAAATATGGCGAAAATTGGGTTTTAAAAGATCTTAGTTTCACCGTAAAGAAGGGAGAAAAGGTGGCGATTGTCGGTCCCACAGGCGCCGGTAAGTCGACTATCGCTCAGCTTCTTCCCAGACTCTTTGAAGTACAAAAGGGAGAGATCACCATTGATGGTGTCTCCATTAATCAATTCCGCCAAAACTCCCTTCGAGAGCAGATCTCCTTTGTCCCTCAAAAGCCCTTCCTATTTCTCGATACCATTGCCGAAAATATCACCTTTGGCCGTGCGTTTACTCAAAGAGAGATCACCCGCGCAGCCAAAGAGGCGCACGCTGAAGAGTTTATTGACAAGCTACCCGGCGGCTACCACACCTATCTAGACGAGGCGGGTAAAAACCTCTCCGGCGGTCAGCAGCAGCGGCTCGCCATCGCCAGAGCCCTGATAAAAAAGGCGCCTATCCTCGTCCTAGACGAGGCGACCTCTTCCCTCGACACTTTAAGTGAAAAACATATCAAAGATGCACTACATGAACTGCGCGGCTCTGTAACGCAGCTGATCATCGCCCACCGCCTCTCCACCATCGAAGATGCCGACCGCATCATCTTTATCGATCATGGTGTCAAACTAGCCGAAGGGTCCATCGATGAGCTCCTTAAGACCTGCCTCCCCTTCAAAGCGATGTGGCAGCAATCAAGCTCTTCTCAAATCGTAGAATCGTAAATTTGCCCTTCGGTTGGAGCCTCCTTATCAAAGCAGCGCAGAATAAAATGCGCGGCCTCTTTGGATAACTGATCGATCGTCTCGCGAATCTGAGCTGAGCTATCTTCTCGCACTAGATCGGAGACCCACTTGTAGATCTGGCAGCCCTTTTGGTGCATCTGACAGACTCTGGCAACTGCCCAGCCCTCCATATCGACAAGGTCGGCCTGCTTGGCTAAGCTTTGACGTAAATTTGAGCAATGAAGCGGATAGTCAACGGTGAGAAGTTTAGCTCCCTTTGAAGCCAACTCAATATCGGGGGTGAAACTTTGATGGAGAGCTAGCCTCTTATTCTCTTTATAGCTTTCGGGATAGATCTGAAACTTGGATACCTGTGATATAGGTTGAAAGCCTTCAATTCCCTCTTTGAGGCTGCCGGCAATTCCAAGACTGATAATCTCATCGTAAGCAGCAATGACTGAGGCTAGTTTGGCAGCTGCGTTTATAGGGCCAATACCGGTAATTAAGATGGAAACATCTTCGGATAGCTCTAAAGAGGCTTTTGCCTCTCGTTCAGTGGCGAATAGATAGAGTCTCTTCACTCTTTTGCATCAACTCATTAAGGGTTTGTAGAGCTTTGGATCCTTCATCTGACATCGAC
>JAJFMK010000301.1 GCA_021772215.1 Chlamydiota bacterium
TGGGCATTTCGATGCGCACCTCGTACGCCAATGAGACGGATCCCGCTCGGGCTAAAATCGGCCACCATGTCGAGGAGTACTTCACAAAGCAGATCTTTGATAAGATTCCCAACCGAAAGAAGCCTTTTGTCACCTACTGCACCTACAGCGACTATGACGATGGCTACAAGGGCGGCTATCGCTATTTCATCGGCGAAGAGGTTAGTGGCAATGAGGTTCCCGAAGGGCTTGAGACACTCGTCATCCCAAAACAGCGCTATGTGAAGTTTACAACTAATCCCGGCCCCATGCCGCAGGTGATTATCGACGGCTGGACTAAGATCTGGCAGATGGATGAAAAAGCTCTCGGAGGAGCGCGCAAATGGGCTGTTGACTTTGAACTCTACGATGAGCGCGCCGTCGATCAACAAAACAGTGTTCTAGATATCTTTGTGGGTATTGAGTAATGAGCCGCGTTGCAATCTATCTAGCGGGCGCGATTCAAAAGGGACATGAGTCGGTCAAGTCTCACTGGTGCGAGAAGTCAAAGGATCGCATCAGACGGGCTCTTCCTCACCTTGAGGTGATATTTTTGGATCCTCAGGAGCGTAAGGATGACCTAGGCGACTCCTTCACCACCTTTGGAAGGGATCTGCTTCAAGTCACTACTGCCGATATCATTTTTGTCGATGCAAGAGATCGAAGGGGCCTTGGAGTTGGTGCGGAGATGATGTGGGCGAAGGTGTTGAAAAAGCCGCTTTTAATTTGGGCACCCGAAAATTCGCACTACAATCGAAGAGATACAAGTCTATTGGGTGTGCCTTTGAAGGAGTTCATCCACCCCTTTGTCTATACTCTAGCTGATCAGCTTGTCGAAGATCCTGAAGAGGGGGCGCTCTGGATCGAGCGCTATCTAAATGGTGATCATCCCCCGATTAAGGGGAGCGATGTCGTCTACGAGGCGATGGATGCCTATCGTGACACACAGCTTGAAAGCGATCTTCCTATGAAGGAGCTTCTCGATAAGCTGGATTCTAGTGTAGTTTAAGGGTGCGGTAGGTCTCGTCGACCTGCTCTATAGAGGAGATGCAGGCGCTTAGGTCTTTTAGTAAGCCCGTTTCGAGGTCATAGACCCAGCCATGGATAGAGAGCTTTCGATTTTCGGCCCAGGCATTTTGGACGATGGTGGTGTGGCAGACGTTCATTACCTGATGGAGGACGTTGAGCTCGACAAGGCGCCGATATTTTGCCTCTGGATCTGAGATTTGGCTCAGCTCCTCTTTTTCACGCGAGGAGACGTCGCGGATGTTGCGCAGCCAGTTGTCGATAAGGCCAAGCTGTGTCGTCTCCATGGATGCTTTGACGCCGCCGCAGCCGTAGTGACCGCAGACAATTACCTGGTCGACACCGAGATACTCGACGCCAAACTGCAGGACAGAGAGGCAGTTGAAATCGGTGTGTGGGCAGAGGTTTGCGACGTTGCGATGGACAAAGACCTCACCGGGGTCAAGTCCTAAGATCTCGTTAGCAGGCATACGGCTATCGGAGCAGCCGATCCAGAGGTACTTAGGTTTTTGCTCTTTAGAGAGTTTCAAAAAGGCTTCCGGATCGTTCTCTAAGATCCTTTTGGCCCAAGCCCGGTTGTTTTCGAAAAGTGTTTTTAGTTCACGCATGAATGGATTGTACTGAATTTACGGAAATTAAGTACATAATACTGGAAATTTTATAGCAAAACGTGAAGAATCTCGGTGAGTCGGATTTTCGATTCAAGAATCGTTAAACCCCCTAATGCGACCAAAGGTTTACCTGGTTTGAGCCTTTCCGCTTAGGAATTACAATATTTATGAGGTCACACCTATGAAACGCATATTACCACTACTACTCGCATGCACGGCGCTCTTCGTCAATGGAGAGTCTCTCAGAGCGGAGAAGGGATCACCCTTGAAGATGCTCATGGTTGTTCATGAGTTTCCCACAAACAGAGACTACTTTATCTACGAGCAGACAACGCATCTGTTTGATCACAAGGTCTCCTTGAAGATTTTACCTACCTATATGACCTCAACTGGGATTCCAAGTGATGCACCAGTGGGGCAGTACGCTGATCTGTTTAAACCAGTCGACTCACACAATGATGTCGATTTTAAGGGGCTGAACCTGATCTATTGCCAATATCCCGATGCGGCAATCCGGATGGTTCCCGTTGCCAAAAGGCGTGGCTTCTTAGGGAAAGTGGCCGTGGCTTACAACAGTGCCAAGTTGAGTGAACTTGCGACACCTCGTAAGGAACTCAATAGTGTTTTGAATAACTCATGCGATCTTCATATCGTACCGAGCCGTGCTCTAGCGAACCAATTGATCGATTTGGGAGCTCCTTTTGAAAAAGTTGTTGTTCTTAGAAACGGCATTGATCTCAGTGGATATCCCTACCGCGAAAAGACAATTCAGGCGGGAAAGACTGTTAAGATGCTCTCAGTAGGAAATTTTGATTCCTCTATGAGCCACGATACCACAATCAAAGCGATGAGAGTGATTGTTGATGCCTTTCCAAATGTCCAATTAAAAATTATTGGAAGCGGCCCTAAGGCGGATTACCTATTAGAGCTGGTTAGGAGTAACGGTCTTGACAAACATATCAAAATCGAGACAGATACATCCGAAAAGGTTCTCAAAGCATCTTTTGCCAACTCTCATATCTTTATCTCACCCTCTGGTGGAGCGAAGGAGAGCTTTGTCAAGAGTGCAATCATAAAGGCTATGGCTTGTGGCCTTCCTGTGATTGCTACACCTGAAGCGCAAGGAGTAGAGCTGTTTACAAACCAAAAGAGCGGATGGCTTGTCGCCGAGCGCGATGAGTGCTCACTTGCCGACATGGTGTTGAGCTTAACCGATCCTGAAGATTCACGCTCTTTTTCTGCCACTTGCGAAGCGGCAAGAGATAGAGCTCTGTTGGAGTTTGACAGCGCAGCTGTAAATGAGCGCCTATACGCTCTCTTTGAGAACTTATTACAGAGATAATCACCTCTTAGCTGGCCCACGCTCTGTGGGTCAGCTTGTTCCTCTTTCGAGTAAAAGTTTGGTAAGGGCTCTGTCCAGTGATGAACCAATAAATCCAGGCTCTTTTTGATTCTTGAGAATATCGTGGGCTACTGACGCTTGAATGATTTCTTCAAGGGGAGCTGTTGTTGACATTAAACTAACTTGCCTTTCAATCTCTTTTTTTATTCCTAAAGCGATGCCATTTACGCTGAATAGATGACTCTCATCTTTTCGCCAGTTGTAGTTTTCGAGCTCATTTTCAACGCTTTTTGCAAACTCTGTTTGGTTTGACAAAACCGCCTCCTGAATCAGATCCATCGCTCTGATTAGGTGTGTCAGAGAGTATTTCTCTAAGTTCTCGATCATCCATTTGCGAAGAACTGTTTTTCTCTCTCTTAAATTCTCTTCGACCTCCTGGTATTTGCTGTAGAGATGGTAAATTTGAGGGAGAAATGTTGCATTATTTGTTTTCCATGCTGTGAGAACTGAATATTTCCCTGAATCAATAAGCTTATACCACTCATTGATGTCCACAAGCCCCTTGCAGTGTAGGTATAGAAGGGCTATGGGGTTGCTTAAGGGGAAGAGAAGCTTTAATTTTAAGCTTAATACCTCGGTAACTAATGGGGTGTTTTTGAAGCTACTATGATCTGGATCCAAATTTGGGAAGAGATTAAAAACATCGGTTAAAACCTGCTCATACCTCTCAAAAAGTGAATTAAGATCAGCGGCAAAAAAGCTGCAGATCTTCTCTTTGTTAAAGAGAATTTGAGGACCAAAGGAGACATTTGTAGCCATAAGGCCGTAATTTAAGTAAATGGGGTCCCCCTTTTTGATCCTTTCAGTAGAAATGACAACGACTCTTTTAGCTCCTCTGATATTGACTTGCATGAAATTTGCATTGGAAGGGCCGCAATTGATGAATCGTATTGACCCTCCGATACTCTTGGCATCGTAAGGATCAATAAGGTAGGAAGTTAACTCTCTATCCTCCTCACTAAAGTGGCTTTCAAAATTGAAGCTTCTTGGTAAACTTCCTCGATATTCTCCGGTATATTCACCAATATAGCTTCCCGGTTCAATATCTTCGTCTGCAACGAGACCAAAAAGCCCCGTTTGTACTTCGGCAACTTGCAGCTTTGGAGGTGGTTCTTTGATACTATTTAGCGTAAGTGGAGAAAGGTTTGGATCAAGAGTCCATTTTTCCATCTGCCAAAGAGCTTTTAGTTGAGAGGGAGAAAAGTAGACCTCATCTTGAAAACTCTCCATTCCAAACTGAGATCTAGCAACCTCTTCTGTTATGGGAGCACCTTTGAAGGTTACGTTACGAGGAGGATTTTTCTGCAGAGTTGTCATCCTCTGAATATCTTCAAAGCTGCCGCCTAAATTGGTTTTTGCATCTTTATTGGCTCCAGCTCCAAGAATTATTCTAGCAATCTCGTCTGAGACAAGGGCGGCGTGATGATAGGCTGTCCAGCCATAGGCATCTTTGGCATCGATACTATTTTGAACTTCAGGGCAGCTGAGTAATTTATCAACTACCTCTCTTTTTCCCTGCATGACAGCGATGATTAGGGGAGTTAGCTCGTGGCATTTCGCGTCATGGCTGGTAAGTTTTGCTCGGCCTTTTATTGTATCAATCAGTTTGATGATTTGACTCTCAGGTTCATCTAAACCTAGACAGAAGTGGAAGAGATGCTCTTTAACCCGGGGAGATTTTGTGCGGTATTCTGCTTCTGGGTAGAGAGTTTTCCACTCACTTCTTGTGATGATAGGCATGGTAAAATCCTTTTTTGGCCATACCATCATACCAGAATCTTAATTTTTATTCGATGATATATAGTTAGTGTTTATATCAAGTTATTTTTGTTGGCTGATTTTATGTAAGTTTTTTGATTTTAAGTGGTTAATTCTTAAGGAGCCGATGAACAATTAGGGTACAGCCGATTTTTTGATGATTTCGTTTTCAGCTGGTTGATTTCATAAATTCGCATACTGTTGACAGTAGGGGGTTTATGAAATTGATCAAATGGGAACGAAAGGGCGAAAAAGCGGCCTGCACGAATTGATCAGCGGCTCCTTAAGGAGCCGCTGTACCCTAATTGTTCAGCGGCTCCTTAATGCAACGAAAGCCGACATGGCTCTGAGAGGAGTCTGGAGTGCATTTGGCGCGCGCCGAGGCGCGGTAGCCTGTGCAGTAGCTTCTATGACAAAGGAAAGAGCCACCTCGCTGCACACGCTTTTTAGCATAGGGCTCTTGAGGATCGAAGCTCTTTATTGGAGATCTCTCGTGCCCCAAGTCCGAATCTAGCATTACTTAGTAAATTAAGTTACAATCGAAACAGAGGATTTACCAGTTTGAAGAGTGATGTCGTGAAGATAACAGGAAAGTTAGGTTTGTGCGTAGTTTTTGTTGGGATGTTTTTGGGGCCCCTATTTGCTTACACTAAAGAAACAGAAATCTCTATAACTTCTGTAGATAGTCCGCTAACTTTAGCAAAAATCGCAGATAAAAAAGCAATAGATCGATACTTTATAATGCACCCTAGAATTCAGACAGGTATATTTAGGAGAAAATGGACGTCTCGTTTAAGCTATATGGAGACAAACAATGGCAAGAAGGAAAATGAGCAGTAAATATTCATCAGCATT
>JAJFMK010000302.1 GCA_021772215.1 Chlamydiota bacterium
GACGAAGATGACCCTAAATTCCCTGAGTACTTAAGAAGACTAGAAGAAGGGATAAAAAGGTTTAATAGTTACAAGGTGAGGCCTCAAAAATCATCAGAAAAATCCCGTTGAAAAATAGCGCCGACCACGTTAATAGGAAAATTGTGGAAATGATCGACATACGGCTAATACGTCCCCCGTTTTCCCACCTTAAGTCTGAAAAAAGCTCATTTTTGAAGCAAAATCAGTGGTAATTTACTTCATTTTTGAGCTGAAATCAGAGTTATGGAGAGAGAGCTATATCAAGAGCTGGTTCGATAGAAGGCAAGCCCAACCCGTCAACCCCTGATTGTAAGGGGTGCGAGGCAGGTGGGAAAGAGCTACCTGATTGAACTATTTGGAAGAGAGTGCTTTGAGCTGTTAAAGGGAATCAAAGTTGAGGCAGGCAGAGACCTACTCTTTTTAGATGAGATTCAAGATTGCCCACAGGCGCTAAAAGCTATGCGATATTTTGCAGAGGAGATGCCGAAGCTCCATGTGATCGCTGCCGGCTCTCTCCTAGAGTTTGTTTTAGAGGATAACAGCTTCTCTTTCCCCGTAGGAAGAGTCCAGATGATGAATTTAGGGCCTCTAACCTTTAAAGAATACCTTCGAGCTAAAGATTTGGGTGCATTAGTGAACCTCTTGGAGGGAGGAGAGGAGATCACGCAAGAGGTTCATGAGCGGCTTTTAGAGCATGTCACTGAATTTATGACAGTTGGCGGTATGCCAGGGGTTGTATCAACTTATCTTTTGACAAACTCCTATCTAGAGGCAGAGAGAAAGCTGGCTTCAATCCTCGATCTATTTACCCTTGATTTTGGTAAATATGCCACGCGCCATGCGGCTCATCGCCACCTTACAAAGCTTTTTGAACAGGTTCCTAATCTTGTTGGAAAGCACTTCAGATACTCCAAAATCGACCCCGAAAGCTCCAACCCTGCGAGGGATTACCGGGAAGCTTTGGCAAGACTCCAGCAGGCACGTCTTATTAACCAAGTCCACTATACAACGGGGAATGGACTGCCGCTTAGAGCAGAAAAGAGTGAAAAGAAATTTAAAATATTCTTTTTGGATATTGGGTTACTCTCTACAAAGTCGGGAAGTGACCAAGGAGACAAAGAGGAGATTTCACCCCTCTTTTGGGGGATTAAGGCTGAACAATTTGTGGCTCAAGAGCTCCTGGCGCTGCAAGACCCCTTCATTGATCGTGGCCTCTACTATTGGGAAAATTTGAATCGTGGTAGCAGCGCTGAGATCGATTTCCTGGTCAATCTCAACCACAAGATGGTCCCCATTGAGGTTAAATCGGGATCTACGGGTAGGCTCAAGTCCTTAAGACAGTTCATGATGAATAAGAAGGTCAATTTAGGGGTCCAGATCTCTTCGGCCCCCTTTAATCTCAAAGGAGAGATTCTCTCAATTCCCTTCTATATGATTAGTGAACTTTCTCGACTATTGTAATAAAAAATTTACTTCTACATAAAACTTCTTTTTAAATTTATTACATCTTAATAATTTATTGCTATCATTGCCCCCTTATTAACTTTAACTTTGGGTGTTATTATGCTTGTTAATCCGAATTATACGCAGAACTTAGTTCCAGTAGGATTTTCTGGACAGAAGGAGTCTCTCTCCTTTGTAAATCCGAGAGCCCTCTCTGAGGGAAATAGGTCTCATTGGAGGCGACAAACGCCCCTTGGAGCACCTCTGTACTAAAACCCTCCAAGAGCAGACAACGTGATATTTTAACTTTGCGTTGACACTCTATTTTTAATTATAGGTGTTTTTTTATGCGCCCCCAAGCAACTCCAAGATCAACAAACGCCTCTCCACTGCGTATGTATTGCTCTGGGTGGTTAGAAGCTTTGTCTGGGTGCCAAAGCAAAGAAAGCTCTTTATATCGGAGCTTTGCGTCTTCAAGAGAGCAATCTCTTCCTTTTCCAAGGATCTTAAGTGATTCTTCAAGACAGCGTTTAGTCTCAGCATCACAAAGGAGATCATTATGTATCAAAGATATGTGTTGGGGATAATTAAAAGTGTGGTTAACTGAGAACTCCAGCACTTTTACCCCTATCTGATTTCCAAGAACGTAAGATGCAATTCCCACTATCCTCTTTGTATTTTTGTAGTTCGGGGGGAGTCTAAGAGGCATCTTTCCCGGAAGGATGCCGTATGAGGCATCATGCAGAAGGTCAGTACCAAGAGTTGTTAGATGTGCAACTCCATATACAAGACCTATAGAAAGAGTATTTTGCCAACCGTAGATTAACGGAAAGATTCCCATCGTAGGCAGCGTAGTGAATAACCTATAGTGTTGAAAAAGCTTGGTTTCGCTTAACCCTACCCTTCTTGCAAAATAAATCAGCATTTGAACGTCGGAAACGGAGATTTGCAAAGACGAGGTGATAGCCAAACTGGAAGCGACGTAATTCGAAGTCATGTAAGCATTTACAAAGTATGAACCCGTTGCTGAAAAGGTTTTAAAAAAAGAGAGGAAAGGCTCCTCTAGTTTATTTCTTACAATAGGAATATTTTTGAATTGACGATTTTGAGTAAACTCCTCTTCCCATAAAAAAAAATCTCTTGCCGTTCTGTAGAAAAAATTTTCCGTAACTAACCGCACGCAAAATGCTGTGACGGCAACAGGCCATCCATATTTTTTAAGTGCTGTTTCTTTATTGCGGATGTTACCCTCTGTAGCAAGAACTGTTTGACGAAGTTTGTCCACCACTTTCTTTGGAGAGTTCTCCGAGCCTATTTCCTTCTCCAGCTCTTTCAAAACCTCAAGCTTCGCACCTTTTGTTTGATTAAAAAAACTTAGATAAGCGCGCTCCTTACCATTCGACAAGCTTTGCTTTATCCTAAGCGCGTAGAACAAACCAATTTTATTTGGGTATTCTTCAGAAATCTTGTTAATTTCGCTGTCTAAAAGATGTATCCATTTTTTGTGAAATAAAAGAATCTGTTGCCAACGAATAGCCTCCTCAAAATTGTGGCAGAAAAAAGCGCGTAATCCCATGTCCAACTGTTTACATTGTCGTTCCACACGCTGAATATGATCATCATAAGCTTCTTGATAAAGAATTTTAACCCGATGCAATGACAGGAGTAAATCTTCTGCTTTTAGTTCTATATACAAATGCTGCAACACCATTAGAGGAGATTGCCACACACCTTTGAGCTGGCCAAAAATCTGCAGCCTCAATTCAAGTATTTCATCTAAAACAATGCAAGCAATCGTGTAATCATCTTTTCCCATTTTTTCTCTTAAAGAAATGCTGAGATGATCTAGGCCTGAATTTATTATTGCATTTTCGTGCTCTCTAAACAATTTATAAAGCTGCTCTAGTTTTTCTTTGAAACTGGAAAAATTCCTAGCATATTGCTGCAGTGGTGGATCGCCTTGTTCACTACGGGCATAATGATTGAGAAGCCTGAGGAGGTTACTTTTTAGCGTGCTCAATTGCTCTCTAACCTCATCTAGAGATCCAGGAGAGACAAGTGTTGATGATGCGGCAGAAAATGTCTCTTCAAAAAAAGAGAAGAACAACCTCAAGGGTTGCACAATTCTGTTTAGAGCATGCTTAAGCGCACCAAGTGCCCTATCATATTGATCCGATTCAAAGTTTGAAAGATCTTGGTATCTACAAGCTATCACGTTAACAGTACTGACCGTGTCTTGTAGTGTGAATAGACAGCTTAAGGAATCCTTTGGAAGTGCAAAAAACATGACATCTGTTAGAGAAAGTAATAGAGGGTACAGATTTGAAACCAACTCCAGCTCAAGGCAAAGCACATTGTGCAAACATTCTATATCTTTTCGTTTTGCGTTTATATCTGAAGTTTCCCTGGCGCCCCCGAGAAGCCCCTTGACCTTGCCAATAAAAACCTGGTTAGCATTTAGCTGATAGATTCCCCAGCTGCTGCGATGGTGAATGACTGCTTCAATGGATTTTTCGACAGAAAACCCTTCAGGAACGATGACATCTAACGTATTCGAAATCAGTGCTCCCGCAAAATATAATTGAATTTTTTTTCCGCTGCAAGTTTCAACTAAATGGACATCTTTGGAAAAGTTGTTGACTGTTTTTATGGCCCTTCCGTTCATTCCTCTTAAGGCAATATTGGTAACTTTCGATAATTCTTTACTGCTCTGCTGCTTACCTTTGTCTCGAAAGGGTAAACAATCTAAATCACTGCAATGGGATGTGTTAGTAGGTTTCATAATATTTCGATTAAAAATTCCCACTGGATCTCTCAGGTAAAGGAACACGCTTGGTAAGCTTCTGCATTGACCGCCTTGAATTTTTCTTACGTGTGCCCTTTTCTATAGGGAGCCTCTGCGGGTAATGCTGTATTACGATGTCCAAAAATCAGATTTTAAAAAAACCATAAGGTTCATTTGATAAAAAATCAACAGTGTCAAGCCAAAGTTAAAATGTCAACGTGCCTGCACTTGGAGGGTTTTAGTGCAGAGGGGTTCGAGGGGGCGTATGCCCCTCCAATGAGCACCTCCCCCCCCAAAAAAATGGGGGGGGCTTCGATTTCCCTAGTTTCTCCAGGGATGGTGTTTACTCTGCCTACTGTACTTTCGTGTTGGCCAGTGAGCTTCGAGCTCTTTGCTATCTAATATTTTTGGCTGCGCTGCGGTCAACTTTCCTCAGCTCGTATAGGGATAACTTTTTCCATCACTTTCTATTAAAATTGGTTTTCCAGGCCGTTCTAAAATCTCAATATGGATCTTGCGAAAACGGTTTGGTGAGTTTGGTTGAACCTGATAGCGTTCTTTGTTGTAGTGGAAGCTAAGATCCTTGGAGAGCTTATGTACTGAGCGATGAGCAAATAGCCACTCTAAATCGTCGCTTTTCTTTAGAGGACGATGCGCATCTTCCTCCTCGCGGGCCTCCTTGCCGAAACGGCTGTTAGACTCTTCAATGAATTCGGGTAGATATTCATTTACTTCCTCAATCGTTGAAATTCCTTGAAGACGCATCTCTTTGATTAGGCGATCCTGAAGGGTCCCATTGGCTCTCTCTATTCGGCTTTTGGCTTGGGGGCTGTTTGCACAGATGAGTTCAACATCTAAATCCTTAAGAACCTGTGCAAAGTGAGTCAGACGATTCTTATGTCCCTCTTGGTTCACTCGAAATGATGAATGTTTATCGGTATATAGCGCCAAGGGTTTGCCATGTTTTTTAAGTTGGTCCTCTAAAAGAAGCAGGTACCCTTCTGTTGATTCAGCAGGAGCAAAACGAGCGATACAGATATGGCTTGTTGCATTATCCAAAACAGCAATAAGGTGCACTTATCTTCACTGATGAGTCAGTCTGATTAGAACTCGCTTTGCCTCGTCTCATTGAAATTAGACCAGCTGCTCCGCTCATTTGGTAGCTTCGGCGCACCCACTTTGTCTGCCGGAGTGAAAGACCCATTTTCACGTAGGCCTCCCTCAAGGTTAAGTTTTTATTATCAAGGTCTTGCATTAATTCAAAGCGCATACCCTACTTTAGGCTCATTATCTTCTCCAAAGTTTGCTATCTTCATTTTTCTCAACAGATTGACATTTAAACTTTAGTGAAAAGGTGACATTAAAACTTTGCGCTTACAATAAAAAATCAACAGATTACAATTTTGAAATTAAAAGGCAATATCGCACCCTACATGTTTAGGTAAGTATATTTAGGAAATACTGAGTAGTTGGGATACAGCAGCTTTTTCGATAATTTGGTCTCTAGTTATTTGACTCTTTAATTTCGTATCCTGTTGACAGTATAGGGTTTATGAAATTGAAAAACTGAGATCTTGGCAGTGCAAAAAGCGACCTTTCGCGAATTGTTCAGCTTCCCCTAAAAAAGTACATAGAATTCTACAACCAGAAAAGATTGCATCAAAGTTTTGGATACCGTACTCCAGATGAGGTGTCCTGGCCAAATCTCCTATAGAATAGAGGCAAATCTTTTTTTTTGACAATGGGGTTCTCTTAAGATATTCTATAAATTTATCTTTCAATGAAGTAACAAAAAGAACTCAAAGGAACAGTTAAAATGAGAGAAGTGAGTGATAAAAACCCTAGAGATCCAACAGAAGCATATCAGCAAGCAGCAGAAATCGAAAATAAGCCAGGGTCTACTTATTCTTACTGTGCCCAGCAAGTTCTCAAAGGTTTGACCTTAACTGTTGGTGCAATTGGAGCGGGATGGTTACTCAATCGAATTGTGGGGCAACAAAGTGATAGCGAAACGAAGCCTTTAGATGAAACCCTGTCTAATCAGATGGCTGCTTCTGCAGCTCCTGCGATAACTGTGGCAACGACTGTGCTCGGATTACAATCTCTGCGACAACCTACGAGCTCTAGCTTACTCCCGTTAGTTTTAGGGGCGGCAGCTCACTTGCCTCAATCAGCTTTTGCTAAGGAGAATGTTTCGCCAAACAAACGCTTAGTTGAAGTTCTTCCCTTTGGACAACAAGGATATTTCGATTCTTTCTACGATTATGCAAGTCAAGTTTTCAGCACAGCGAGCGATTTGCATATGGTTCGCGAGGTCTTAGAAAACCTGCAGCAAAAAGGAGCCAAACTAGAGTTAGGTCAGCTCAAAGAAGCAATGCCACCGCATATCCATTCGAGGATCGAAGACATGACTTCTGTTTTGAGTAGGTTTATTGATAGCAAAGAACTACTTTTTCACAAGGTTAAAACCCAAACTGTTAAGCATATCTCAGTTGAAAGCAAATTTTGCCATCTACATTTTTCAGAAAATGACGAAGGGCTGCATTTTAGTGCGACATTTTCAGAGGATTTTTTTCAAAACAAATGGGAGCGAGATAGTGTACGCCAGATTTTAGGTGAAAATGTCTTTGAAATTTTTCCTGGAGTATTCAAAGATTTATCTGATTTAGACTTAAAAAATCTGGAGTTGAGCATCTCTCCAAAAGGAGAGATGAAGATCTTTTTAGATATTGAGAATGTGAGTAAAATTTCTCTTCTCGGTTCCTCATACACTTCAAGAGTTGAACTTTTTAAACACGCAGAGAACCCCCTTTCTGGGCGTTTTCACTTATCTGGGCCTCATCTGAACTTTTCAAGTGATCTCATCAATGGCGCAGTAAGTGCAACATTTCATACAAAACAACATTGGGCAGATCCTATATCTCTAAGCGAGCTTCTACCTGGAATTTGCCCAGGACTTCCTTACTGGATTGAAGCTCAACTGCCAAGGGTTTCAGAGGCGAGTGGACACATTAATCTAGAAACAGAAGATGCAGAGTTTGCCTTATCACCAAAAGTGAAATGGACGTTTAAGTTGCTGGATCAATTGGAGCTAAAACTAGAAGAAGTTAAAATCACTTATTCCTTGCAAGGTGGCAATAGCAAGTTTCATATTGAGGCTCGTGCAAATGGATACCCTGTGGAACTATTGCAAGAAGCTTCTGGAAATGTTGTTCTAAAAGTGAATATAAAAGGACAAGATTTGACGTTCATAATTGATCCAGAAGCTCCTTTTAACCTCTCTTTATCATCTAAAATTGATTTAGAGATCATTGCTTCATTTTTGAATTTAAAGCTTCCAAAAATTCAAGGACTTGATTTATTAAAAGTCAAGCTTGAAGGAGGAGCTCTTTCTCTAGATGCTGACCGATCTCATTTCACCTATTCGGGACCGAGTAGTTTAGGTCATATTGATCTTGTTCTTACAGTTTCAAAAGGGAACGATTTCGCTTACGGAGTACGTTTGTCTGAATTTAAGACTCATCCTACTATTGGGAGTTTAACCGATAACATGAAAGTACAGCATGGATCGGAATATCTTCCCGAAAATGCATTGCATATTTCAAAAGGAACAAGTCTTGTTGCGACTGTAGATCCAAACGCAACGTCACTACCAGGTATTAAGGAGCTGGGGAAACTTGTAGGAGTGGGAGGACCTGTTGACTTCGTTGTGATTCAGGAGGGGGAGCATTTTGTGTTGACTTCTCAAGCGTTGGCTCAGAAGATAGACTTAGCCGGAATCGCCCGCTTGGAAGAGCCAAGTTTGAAAATCTTTTCTCGCACAACGGACATTGTTCTTGGAGGGAAAATTCCTCTTAAGCTCGCTGGGAAGGAGCTGATCTTTTCTGGCGATCTCGGCTTAGGATCAGATGGATTTCTAAATGGAAAACTATCTTACGAAAAACAGTTTAAGTTGGCTGCTGAACTGTATTTAAGCAAAGTCGGATTGACTTTGTCAGGAACCTCCGATGTTGGATTTTCCTCTGACCTTACTCTTATTCCGCCTTCTAAGGCAAAGCAAAAAGATATAGGTCGAATTTCTGCTGCAATTGGAGCAGGACCCATTCCGAAATTTGAAGCTAAGTTTCCCGAAGATTTTGTTTTGTCTATTAAAGAGCTTTTTCGTGTCATTACTGGTCAAAATCCTGGCATTCCAGACTGGCTCAGTCCGGTTGAATTTTCTGGATTCATGAATGAATCTGAATTTCGTCCATTAACCCTTGTGTTTAGTCCACAAGAACTTGATTTTCAGCTTATAGCAAAGCTTTCACTTTTTAAAGCAATCAAGATGCAAGCAGAGTTTATGATTAGTAAAACACAAGGAGTTAAGCTTGATGCAAAAATGTGGCCGGTGACGTTGGGAAATTTCTTTGAATTGACTCATGCAAGCAACCGAGAATACGGCCCTGAGGTTAAAATGAGTTGCCCGGACGTACTTGAGCTTAGTAATGCTGCAGCTTGGAAAAAAGTGCAGCTCACATTTTCTGGAAGAGTCTTTATTTTAGGGATCGAAGAAACGACTACTGGCTGGTTTAACGACCAGGAAATGGCGCTTGAGTTATCTTCGAAAATTGATTTTGTGAATGCCATCAAATTTAATTCAGCTTCCAAGGTAATCATCAGTCCAAAGGATATGTTTGTTTTAATGAATAGGGATCTTGAAGTGATGGTGAATGTGAAGTTGCCAAAAGTGGGTCCTGTCCCCAGCGTTCAGGTGATCGGTCTTGATGTTAAAGGGATTATGCTTTTTGATACGCGCAAAAAGCTTCTAGAATTTGATCTAGAAACTCGAATTTTTGGTCGAAAGGTAAAATTTGCATTGCAAACGAGTCCTACAGAATATCGCGATATTCCAAAGATGATTGCGGCGCACGTAGAAAAAGAAGCGGCTAACCTTTACTCTTCAACTGGAGACAAGCTTGAGCAAATAAGAGAGGAAGTTGAAAAATTCGGGAAAAAAGTTGGAGAGAGGGTTGTTATTGTTCAAAAAGAGATCACTCACTTTTTTGAAAATGAGGTGCCCGGCTTTTTCGAACGCGATGTTAGGCAGTTCTTTGAGGATAATATTGAAGATTTAGAGGTTGTTGTCATTAATAGCATTGAGGAGGGAATTCTCGATGCTAAAGAAGCAACGGCACGAAAACTTGTAAATGGAAAAGAGGCTGTTAGTAGGGGGTGGGTAGATGCAAGAGAAGCTGCTGGAGCAGGATGGATTTCTGGAAGAGATGCCGTTGGCAAAGGGTGGATAGGTGGACTAGATGCCGTTGCCAATGGGTGGCTAGATGCAAGAGAAGCTGTTGGAAAGGAATGGGTTTCTGGAAGAGATGCCGTTGCCAACGGGTGGATAGATGGAAAAGAGGCTGTTGAAAAGAAATGGCTAGATGCAAGAGAAGCTGTTGGAGCAGGATGGGTCTCTGGAAGAGATGCCGTTGCCAAAGGGTGGATAGATGGAAAAGAGGCTGTTGAAAAGAAATGGTTAGGAGTAAAAGAAGCAATTGACATGGGGAAGCTCTCTTTAGATGATGCAGTAAATATTGGGCATAAATTGGAAGATCTTGCAAACGCAGGTGTCGACAGCGCGAAAAAAAGAATACAGAAAGCTGCAGCTGCGCTAGCAAAGAAAGAAGAAGAAGCAAAAAAACTGTTAGAAAAGCCAGTAGAAATTGTAGAAAAGCCAGTAGAAGTTGTAGGAAATGCTGTAGAAAGCGTAAGAAAAAAATTGCGTTGGTAAGAGATCAAGCAGCGGAATATAAAGAGAATGTAAGTGGAAGCAAAAAAATGTTGCCATGGCTTGGGTCTTGCAAGCCTACTTAGTTGCCAAGAAGATCATCAAGCTAATGAAAATGGTTCTCGATATACCCATATAGC
>JAJFMK010000303.1 GCA_021772215.1 Chlamydiota bacterium
TTCCCGAACTGGATACCCTCGCACCACTATTTGATGCACTGCATCTTGTTTAAAATCTTCACTGAATTTTGGCTTACCCATCTTGGCCTCCTTGCCTCAAAATTAGGGCAGAAAGCGTCTACAATTCTAGGGGCTATTCAATGCTCTCTATTTTGGCAGGCTAATAGATGAAAAAGGTGTGGGTCACTTATTGTCGGCGGCTGGTATTGCAAAAGACGCACCTTTGGTTGTGATTGGAGATGGACCGGACAGAGAAATGCTCAAAGATTTGGCTAGGACGGCGGAGCTTAAAAATGTTCGATTTGTCGGTCCAAAATGGGGCGTTGATTTAGATAATCTATTAAAAAACTGCCGCTTTGTGATCGTGCCATCACTGTGGCACGAGAATTTTCCTTACGTAATCCTGCAAGCATTTGCGGCAGGGAAGCCAGTGCTTGGATCAGAAAGAGGAGGTATTCCTGAGCTCGTATTGCACGGTAAACATGGATGGATCTACGGTTCATCAAATCCACGCGAATTGGCTTATTGCATTCAAGAAGCTTTTGGCACCTCTAATTCGATAATTCAGGAAATGGGTGAACGAGCAAAACGTTTCGTTACGAACGAGTTTAATGACGAAGTATTTTACCAACGTATTGAAAGAATTTATCGGGACGTGCTTAGATGAAAGCCTTATTGCTGGGTGGTAGCGGATTTATTGGTTCGCACTTAATTGATCTTCTTGGCGCAAATAACTTTACCGTTAAGGTATTCGACCGCGAACCCGAAAAATTTCGGACGGCGATCTCTGGTGTTGATTATGTTTTGCGGATTTCGAGGACACGGCAGCATTGGCTGAAGCACTTAAGGGTATTGATGTTGTATTCCACATGATTAGCACGACACTTCCGTCCACATCAAATCTTGATCCGATATTTGATGTGCAGAGCAATTTGGCCAATTTCAAACAGATCTAGCAACAATCTTGCCATGTTATTTCGAATGCAGCAGGAACAAATGTAATGAATATCGAGGTGAAGGTATGATTTCTGGAAAGTTGGAAGGTGTTAAGAAACGGTTGTTTATAGTCGGAATTGTAGGTGTTCCGGGTAATTACGGTGGTTTTGAAACACTAGCGGAAAATTTGGTCGATAGCCTAACGCAAGACAAAAGAAATAGAGTTACGGTTTTCTGTGACCGAAATTTCGTATTCGACGAATTCTACAAACCTACAGTTTCCTTGGTTAGACTACCGTTCTCAGCAAATGGGGCGCAGTCAATACCATATGATCTTCTGGGAATGACAAAAGCGGCTAGTCAAAGTGGTACAATTCTTGTTTTGGGGACTTCAGCAACAATATTTATCCCGATATTGAAGTTGCTTTTCCCAAAATCCAGTTTTGTTGTGAACTTGGCTGGGCTCGAGTGGCAGAGGGAAAAATGGGGCTTCTTTGCTAGACAATATCTTAAACTGGGCGAACGCGCTGCTGTACGGTACTCAGACAAACTAGTGGTCGATAATCAGGGCCTTTTTGAATATGTTAATAGGAAGTATGGTGCTACGCCGTCCATGATACCGTACGGTGGGGATCAGTTCTTGGGCGTTAAGATCGACGAGGAGATTCTCAAAAAATTTGACCTCCAAGCAAAAAAGTATGATATAGCCATTGCTCGAGCTCAGCCCGATAATAACATCGAAATGGTTTTGGACGCGTATTCACGATCGAAAAGAACTATAGTTTTTGTCTCCAATTGGGAGAGTTCTAAGTTTGGCTTGGAATTGTTTCAAAGGTATCGAGGGAAAAATAATATCAAACTGATTGGGCCAATTTACAACCCAATCGCTATCCATACCCTAAGATCTAGCGCGGCTTTATATATACATGGACATAGTGCGGGGGGAACAAATCCAACGCTAGTTGAAGCTATGCATTCGGAGTTACCAATCTTAGCATTCGATGTGAATTTCAATCGTTTTACAACGGAGAACCAAGCAAGGTATTTTCGCAATTCTGAGTCTCTGCTGAGGCTGTTGGACGAATTTGACTTGCAGAAATCGGGTGATATGGCGGCCCAATTAAAAGCCATTTCTGAAAAAAAATATTGTTGGGTAGATATTTGTAATTCATATAAAAAGTTATTGTTTATTAACAGTTAACACACATTGACGAACTTACAACACGTTCAACTTACAGAATCCCTATTCAAATTCGACCTTGTTTTGGCAATGAGCAAGGATTAAGATTTCGAACACTCTATTACGACAAGACCTGCCATCGGTCTCTCACGATCTGAAGACCCGTATCGTACGCCAAGAGCTCTGTGTAGAAGAAGTATTAAAAAAGATATTCGCATTAGTTGCGTGAAATTTAGCCTTGGAAGTGGATCGTATTATGACTTTTCTTGTTGTTGGTGGTGGAAAAATGGGCATGTCGCATCTTGCAGTGCTTACTCAATATTTGGGTAAAGATAGAGTGGCCCTAGTCGAGCGGAAGTGGTCAATTAGGCTACTTTTCAAGATGATGGGTTACAACGTATATGGTAGCGTCGATAAGGCAAAATGGTGGAGCGGCAAACCGGATGGCATCGTAATCGCGACCCCTACTTCGTCGCACGCGCCACTTGTAGAATGGGCAATTGCAAACAGGGTCCCGTTCTTCGTTGAGAAACCTCTCACCCTAGATGCAAAGCGCAGTGCCACACTGCTGGCGGAGGCACGGAAGGCCAGGGTGCCGGCGCAATCAGGATTCGTTATGCGTTACACTGCAAGTTTTCAAAAATTACGCGCCCTTGTTTTCGACGAGCGCTTGGGGCAGGTGAAAGGCTACGAAGCGACTATGCGGGGTAATGTGATCACCGCACCGCCGAAATCTGTCAGTTGGCAAGGCGATTTCTCGCGAGGTGGCGGATGCTTGAACGAATACGGCCCGCACTTGATCGACCTTTGCCGCTTCATCTTCGGTCCAGTGACCGATGTCAAAACGGCCGAGAAGGGCCATGTGCACAGCACCAATGCGGACGACTGGATTGAGTTGACCTGGTCTCATGCTGACGCCACCATCGGCGGGTTAAGCATCAACTGGTGCGATACCACCAAGCGCAAATCGGTCATCCAGTTTCGGGTGGAGTTCGAAGAGGCTGAGGTGAGGGCGGACAACTCCTCGATTAATGTAACTTGGCGTAGCGGCGCGCGACTCGACCCTTCCGCACGCAGTGAGATCGAAGCCTGGAACGGCCCACACAACGTCGGCTTCTATCTGCGAGGCGAAGAATTCTCTCTGGAGATGGAAGATTTTATAAGCACTTGCCTCGGTGAGTCGTTTCACATCGATCCAAATGTGCCCGACGACATCACCCCGGGGTTAGACGACGGCTACGAGGTAGACCGACTAATTGATGAAATTTCACGAAAGACAGGCTTGAAATGAGTTTTGGAAAAGCCATCCTTGGTGACAACCAGTTCCTTGGTGTCAACCATGCCAACCAAGCCAAGGCCATCGAACTGTTAGAGCGGTTCAGCAACCCTGATGCGATTCTCGAAATCATCGCCGCTGCCTTCGATGTGGGTGTGCGCGATTTCATGTTTACCACCCATGACCGCTTTGATCCGGTCTTCGATGAGATACGCCGCTCCAACCTTTTCCCTGGACTGCAATACACTCCGTGTTTGCCCTATGCGCACAAGTACTGGAACCGGCTTTCCCACCAGAGCCTGCCCGTAATGCTGGCCGGGACGCTCAGGCAGGTAAATCCGCTTGCCTTCGTACCTGCGGGTCTGGGGTTGCTAGCTGGGCGAACGGCTGGGTTGGTTAGTCTCCTTGTCAAGATCGAGGTGTTCATGTGCAAGGGTTTGCCGGTTCGAGGTGTATTTTTGCAGAACTTGGCCTTTGACATGCTGCTGGCCGTCGAGGCGCACCGCGAACTCGAAAGCTTTGCCGACATTGTATCGCGCAAACTGGGCGCGCAGCCGGGCTTCATAACGATGAACCATCCGCGTGCCGTCGAAGTGCTATGCGATGAGATAGGGCTCGAACAACCCTGGACCTGTGCCAATTATAACCTCGCTGGCTTCCGGATGAACCCGTCGAAAGAAGCTGTAGAAGACTCCTTCTCGAGCAGGCGCACTCGCAACATCGCAATGTCAGTATTCTCTTCTGGAAATGCCGGCGGGCAGAAAAGCCTCGATTATGTGACTTCCCGCACCGGCGTAGGGGGAGTCGACGCAATTCTATTCGGCTCATCGAGCCCAACACACATACAATCTAACACGAAGTCCATTCTTGACAGAGTCAAATAATAATCGCGAAACCCAAGTTGAAGGGGGCGCGGAACCTCAAGCCTCGCCAGTTCGGTGTCCCCCGCGGTTGGTTCAGCGAGAAATGGATCCTTTGGAACTACAGGACCCGTACCGGTACGGCATTTGTGCGCTACTAATTGAGTGCGGAAGCACTTGCTAATAAAAGTGGAGTAAATGTTCGGACAATAAAGCGTATGGAAGTGGAAGACAGTGTTCCCAATAGCACCATACCAAATCTAAATGCCATCCGGTCGGCACTAGAAACCACCGGCATCGAATTCATAGGCACGCCCAACGACGGGCCTGGTATTCGGCTCCAAACGCCTCATTCAAAAAGCTGAAAACAACCCGTGCATCATACTCCCCCAAAATTCGCCCGGCTGTCGCTTCGCAGAACCATTGCCTTGGTCTTAACGGCTGCATTGGCGGTTATAATCGCTATCCTGACACTCGCGCCGTTAAGTGTGTCAAGTACAATACCTGGTGCCGACAAACTCCACCATCTCATCGGCTTTGCCGCTCTTCTGATCCCCGGCGCTTTTTTAGATCACCGCGCGCTTTATTACCTTCTGCCAGGGGCCATCCTGTTTGGCGGTGTGATCGAACTGATCCAGCCTTATGTGAACCGAACCGGTGAATGGGCAGATTTTTGGGCCGATGCCAGCGGTGCGGTTCTCGGCGTTGCAATTGGCCTGACGTTGCGCTATTTTTTTCGCACGCGGAAAAGAGCACAAGACTTGGCAGAGTAATCCCCGGGCGTAATCTGTTTTGATCACCTTGCGATGATGCTCCTGAACTTATCACATGGATTCAGGTGCACTACGGCCAGACCGATATACGCCTACACCAGATCAACTATTTTATGCGTCGATTGCGATCCAAATATGCTGCCCACAACTGTTTTAGTTTCTCCCGGTTCATTACATTCTTTAGATAGTGCCTACGGCGTTCCGGGTTGGTTAGAACTTGCCACAAGCGCCAGATAAAAAATCTTGTATTGGTGGTAATCCTCTGACGCCGCGGTTGCCCGAAGCGCTTGAGTACTTGACGGGCCCATTGCGTGGCTGGTGTCTTGCTAGTTATCTTTTGATCCGGCCTGACCACATACCCCGTTACACATTTAAGCGCGGCAAAAGCCCCTTCGGCCTGGTGGTTTTCAAAGAGCGCCCGTGCGGAGGCTTCAATCTCTCCGGGCAGCGCCAATGTCATTTGCTCAAACTCGAGACAATCCCGAAGTGACAATACTTTTCGCTCATAACGGTATGTACTTAACTGTGCGTGCAGGACCTGGTGCGCTAACCGGTGGGGGAGATCCGGGAGACGAATACCGGCGTATTGGCTCGAGGAGGAGGACTCGATAAGGTCTCTTGCCGGCAAAATATGATTGATCACATCGTTGCCAATCCGGCGGTGCAGTTCAACCGGCCCCGCCCAGTCTGGCGCTGTCATCGGTGGCAAGTGGTGGCTGACACGTTGATTAATCTCATCGCTCTTGGATAATTGCGCACCGATCCCCTGCAAAACGGAGACCGCAGCCTCAAGCTTTGCCTCCTTAACCAGAAGATCAAGATCACTTACAAATCTGAAGGCAGGGTTGATCTGAAGCGGTGCGATCAGCTCCGCACCCCCCTTCAGGACCACCGCTTCGATATTATGCTTGGCAAGGGCCTCTCCGATGGTTTTCAACTGATCCCGAAACGCATCGTTGCGCCGGATATTCGCCGCCTGCATTTCCGCGAAGAACACATCGAGATCCCTGGGGATCGCTGCCCGTAACTCGGGCGCATTGGTGAATGCGCTAGCCAGCACCGTA
>JAJFMK010000304.1 GCA_021772215.1 Chlamydiota bacterium
GGGCTGCGTTTTGGCAGAATATGCGAAATTGCCGACGATCTCTACATCATTAGTTGACCCGAGGCTGTATCCAGAACCTACGGAAAATGGGCTACTTGAATTTGAAATATCGATAATTTCTAGATCTGTAGCTGAAAAAAACGCTAGTGGTCCAGCTACAGAAATGGGGGAACTAGACGTCGTGCCGACAGTACCTGCCAGTGTTGGTGAATTGGGATTGGAGATGTCGACTATCTCAACACCAACGCCGTTAACGCTCAAGTAAGCATAGGGTTCGACAATAGTGATTGCCGTTGCGCTTCCTGTTGTTGAAAAAGTACTAATTAGCGAAGGAGAGGCAGGGTTTGCAATGTCAAGTATAACCAAACCACCTCCTTCATCTGCAATAAATGCTTTCGTATTGTCAATCTCAATACCTACTGCATTCCCTGAAGTGTCATAAGACCCCATAGCAGTGGGATTGCCAAGGTCTGAAATATCAAGTACCAGCAAACCACTAGCGCCATTTGCAACAAATGCGAGGTCTCCATTAACTTTAACAGCGAATGGTGTCGCAGTTGCAAAAGTACTTAGCTGAATAGGAGCTGAGCTTAAAGATAGCCAGCTAGGCAGAGGCTCTCCCTTAGCTGATGTTATTGAGAGGTGCGGGAGCTGAGAGTCAGGGTCATTAAATAGCTGATTAGCGTTGATATTTAACGTGAAAAACTGGTTGGCAGTAAGCGATTGAGTCGCAATATTAGACAGGAGAAAGGGAGCGCGGCTGACGTGGAGATCAAAGATGTCAGAGGCACTATTTCCGAGGCCATCACTAGTTGAAACCAAAAAGGCCTTACTTCCCACGTCTATGGCAGAAGGGGCTCCAAATAAAACCCCATTTTTTCCATTGAGATAGTCTATGGCATATAAACCAAAGTAATCGTCGACCAAATATACAATCGAATCCTTGACGAATGAAGCTTTAGGCTTGCTCGCGCTTTTTGAAGTGATGTCACGTGAAGTGACCAATGTAGGTGAGCTCGGGTTCGATACGTCGACAATCTGAAAATCATCACATGGTAATAAAATGAAATTTCCCGGAACAAAAGCCACTGTATCTGCCCCACATCCTGAAGAGAAAGTGCTAATTAGGGATGGAGACGTAACATCTGAGACATCTAGGATATGCAGTCCAGAAATATATGCTGTCGTACCACGAAATATTGTTTCTCCACTCATAGGAAGAGAGCCAACAATGGTAGGCGAAGAGGGATTAGAAACATCAATAATTTCCGTACCAGAGGATTCTGATATGAAAACATGGTTACCATAGATCGCAACGCGCTCAGCAGAGTTAGCTGTCACGACTGACCCGATGAGTGTTGGCGAATAAGGATCAAAGATATTGACTATTTGCAAACCCGACATCATGTCAGCGATATAGGCAAAATTGGCGTCTACAGCAATATCACTTGTTTGGTTAGGAGTAAAAAACGAGCTAACAAAGCTTGGGTTTTGTGGGCTGGAGATATCTAGGATTACCATCCCAGAGCTTAGTGTGGCTAAGTAAGCAAAGTTATCCCTTATTGTAATCCGGCAAAAGTCATAAGGTCCTGTGTACGATCCTACAGAAATGAAGTTGGTGGGTTGAACAACATTAAGAACGCGCAGGTCATAGTTGATATCAATGTAGTAAGCAAAATCTCCTGAAACAGCAATATCTCTCCCATTTTCAGCTGCTACGCCGGGATTACCGTAATACTCCAATACGTTTGCAAAAGTTAACCAAGAGGGTAGTGATCCTCCATTTGCTGTAGCGGCAGAAGGATTTAAGGTCATTGCGTTAGGGCCTGTGTAGGTAAAAGGATCCAACGTATGGAGATGCAGGCGAAATTGCTCTCCTGGAGTGGCGACTTGATCTGGAATACGAGATTGGACACTAAGAGCATCCATCGTAGGTGGCCATCCTCGAGCAAGAGAGCGGAATTTAGTGAAAGTCCCTTCGGAACCAGTAGCTTTTGCAGCGGCTGCAATGGTTTCACGAGCAATATCTGCAATCGCTAATGTGGCAAAGGATAAAGCAACTCCTCTTGCGCATTGCACTAAAGATAGGGTGTAGGACTTATGGGCTGAAACGACTTGGGGCATCGACCTTATTCCCTTTGTAGACACAGAATAATTCGCAAATCAGTGTCTCCTTAACGCTCTACAAATACATTAATTTTTACATTAAGTAAAGAATTTTATTGCGAAAAATTAAACTCTATTTCTTTTTTGCTCTGACATAAGCTTTACAAGCTTCTTGGACCCATTTGCTTAAGAGGGAAGAGTCTGAGAGGACTGAATCGGGCACCTCCCAATAGGACATTTCAACGGGCTTACTTTTTCCTTCGTAGACAAAAGGAACGCTTCCCAACTCCACATAACTTGGCTTCGTCTTTTCATCGACCTTGAAGTAGAGAGTATCGTAGGCAATAATGCCGAAGAAGATGCCGTTTTTATAGAGGCCATATCCCCCAAACATTCTGCGATAGGTAATGCCACAAATCTCTGAAAAAGCCTCGCGAAGGAGAAAATCTAAATAGGGCGATGTTTTGGCTGCCATGATTTTGCAAGTCCCTCTTTCATTAAAAAATATTGTCCCTTTCTCTTACAACATCTATTTTTTCGAAAAACCCTTCCCACAATCAAGTTTTTTTTGTAACTTGAAAAATCAGATGACAACAATTTATCCAGATCCTTTTTTACTCTTTATGATGGGCCTGTTGATCGCCATCTCCTTATGGATGAAGGCGGTTTTGCCGCGCTGGAATCTGCCTCCTCTGGCGGGCTATATCGTTTTGGGATCTCTATTTCGCTTAGGGATAGACACCTTTGAGATCTTTCCCGCAGTCAGCTCTGCAGCTCTTAAATTCCTCTCCGACATCGGCATTGTCGTTTTGCTCTTTCGGATAGGCTTCAGCAGTCATATCAAAGCGCTCATCGAACAGCTCAGCCGCGCAAGCCTCCTGCTCATCTCAGATATTGTGTTCACCGCTCTCATCGGCTTCTTGGTCTCCTACTCTCTTCTGGACCTGGCACTAATCCCCTCTCTTTTCGTTGCCATCGCCCTCACAGCGACCAGCATCGGCGTGACGGTGAGCATCTGGAAAGAGAAAAATATCATGAAGAGTCGAGAGGGTAACCTTCTTCTCGACCTCGCCGCCTTAGATGATCTGGCAACAATCCTCCTAATCGGATCCCTCTTTACCCTAGCCCCACAGCTTCACGCCGATATCGATGGGGTGCACCTGTTGACCTTTCTAAACCCCCTTTTTACCATCCTCTGGAAGTTCTCCCTCTTCTTTTTTCTCTGCTACCTCTTCTCCCACTTCCTAGAAAAGAAGGTGACCCGATTTTTACGTCGTTCTGAGGTGCAGCCCGACCCTATGGTCACAATTGTGGGAATCGGCTTCATCATCGCTGCTGTAGCGGCCTTTTTCGACCTCTCCTTAGCTTTAGGTGCTCTCTTTGCCGGGATGGCCTTCAGCCGCGACCCCGAAGCACTGAAGATGGGCTCCTCTCTTAAGCCGTTAGAAGATCTTTTTATCCCCTTCTTTTTTATCGAGATCGGCTATAACATATTGATGCCAAACAGTATGCAGTTTCTCTGGCCCACTGTTTTGATTTTGGTCACAACCGTTTTGGCAAAGGTTCTGGCCGTCGCTTTGCCGGCCGCCCTTCTTAAAATCCGCGCCGCGTCGGCAATCATCCTTGGTGTCAGTATGATCCCTCGTGCTGAGGTGACGATGATTGCGATGGATCACGGCTTGAGACTCGGCGACTGGGCAGTCACACCAACACTCTACACAACAGTGGTTCTTGTCTGCTTAGCAACGAGCATCTTGACGCCTCTTATTTTGGCCCCATTAATACAGCAGAGAAAATCATGAAAAGCTGGAACCTGCTCGAAAACTGTCACCACCATGGAATGGTCATCCCGCTCTTTTCTCTTCGCAGCGAAAAGTCGTGCGGTATCGGCGAAATTCCCGATCTTCTGCCCATCTTAGACCTCCTTAAAGATGTCGGGATGGATATCCTACAGCTTCTTCCTCTAAAAGATTCTGATATCGACCCGAGCCCCTACAATCCCATCTCTTCATGCGCCCTCAACCCCGCCTATTTAGGACTCGCCTCCCTTCCCTACTCCAAAGATGAGCTCTCTGATCTCCAAAAACTCAACAGCACCCCTACGGTCGACTGGAAAAAGGTGCGTGAAGCAAAGCAGCGCTGGCTGAAGAGCTACCTTCATAGATTTGGCGAAGAGTTTGAAAAAGAGAGGGAGTATGAAGAGTTTGTTCAAAGCTCCTCGTGGCTGGAGCCCTATTGCCAATTTCGCGCCCCGCTACAGCGCGAGACCCGCCTGACTCAATACCTTCTCTACAAGCAGATGAGAGAGGTAAAAAAGCGCGCTGACGAACTCGGCATCCTTTTGATGGGTGACATCCCGATCTTTTTGAGCCGCCGCAGCGTCGATGTCAAAAGCAACCCCGAACTCTTCCGAAAAGATGGCGACGCCGGCGTTCCCCCCGACGCTTTCAACCCCAATGGGCAGAACTGGGGTTTTCCGATCTACGACTGGGACGCCATTGAGGCTGATAACTACCGCATATGGCAAGAGCGGCTTCAGTATGCCCAAAACTTCTACCACCTCTTCCGTATCGACCATATCGTCGGTTTTTTCCGCGTCTTCACCTTCCCAAGAAGCGGCTCCAAAGCTCACTACGTGCCAAAGAGGCGCACCAAATGGCTTCCTGAAGGAGAGAAGATCTTAAACAAGCTAACCAGCCTCACGGATATGCTACCGGTAGGCGAAGACCTCGGCACAATTCCCGATGGGGTGCGTCCCTGTATGAAGAAGCTCTCTATTGCCGGCACAAAGGTGATGCGCTGGGAAAGAGACTGGAAGGGCGATAAATCCTTTACTCCGATCGACGAATATGAGCCTTTAAGCCTCACCACCGTATCGACGCACGACACCACCCTTCTACCGGCTTGGTATCTAAGGGAGACGCGCAATGCAAAAAACCTCTGTAAGGCGCTAGGAATCAAGTGGGAGAAAAAACTGACGACACAGACCCACTTCGACCTCCTTAAAGCCTCTCACCAAACCTCAAGTCTCTTCCATGTCAATCTGCTCAACGAATACCTTAGCCTAGGTAACCCTCCCCCTTTTGAGAGAATCAACCTACCCGGCGTCGTTAACGAAACAAACTGGTGTTACCGCTACCCCTACACCGTCGAAGAGCTTCTCGAGCTCGACAACCTCAAGCTTCACATCAAAGAGCTGCTTCGCTAGAATCTTGGCCATGTTTAAGTGGCTATTTGTCCTCCTTTCTTTAAATCTCCAGGCGTACACCCTCTTCCTTGAAAAGGAGAAGTTATTCTTGAAGAGATAAAGCTCGATTTTGGCGTGCAGGCGGGCAAAGGAGTCGCTGAACAATTAGGGTACATATGAAATTGATCAAATGGGAACGAAAGGGC
>JAJFMK010000305.1 GCA_021772215.1 Chlamydiota bacterium
GTATCGCGATACTTCCCATTAAACTCAGTCGAAATAATTGGGTGGGCCCTCAAGCTGCGCAACTAGGCCCTCAATTTGAATAGCTGCCGTCTTAATCTCAACTAATCCACGCGCAAGTTGAGTTGTGTTTAGTTCTTCTATGCCAGCTAAACGTTGCTTTGCGTTTCGAAGCAATACTTCACCGTCTCTCTCCACTTTTCTAGTTCGATCTATAGTAGCAGAAGGTGCTGAAAGTGGCGGAACGTGTTTCCTTGTGTATCTGTTCCAGTCAGCTCTGGTTTGATTGCAGCTACGCTGTAGAACATGGAAGCTGCGGTCTACTTCAATGAGGCTATCTTTGGCCCTGATCATTAGATCGGTCAGATCAGAGGCTCGGGCGGCATCCGCTGCATTCTTTGAAGTGTTGGAACCCCGAACAGCATAGAACAAAGCAATGCAAGCGATCATTAGGGAGGCAAGGGCGATCCAATTCTCTGAGGCCCAAATAGTGATATATTGAAGCATTTGCCGAAAATTCCTTTAATAAGTTTGCATGCCGTTGGATTGCTAATAATATACTAATATATAAAACCAAAAGGGCTTTCTGCAAGACCTGTATAGGGCAAAGGATGCAGATTGAAATTCCAACGGTTGCTCAGGCTTAGGCAGTAGTTTAGATTTGGGGTCGGTTTTATTTTAGCGCGGCCATAAAGGGAAAATAGGATAAAACGGTTTTAAATTTAGAGCCATCTGCTGTTTCCATTATGACGAGAAAGCGTGGCCCATTGAAGTCAACTTGCCAACCTGTCAAGGCCTCTTCTTTTGCATCTGAAGAGGAATATAATGTTTCTACTGGGTTTCCAAAAAGATCACGACCTTTCTTGAAAAAACATCTCTGAATATCAGTTAGTTTAGATTTTTTGCCAACGCAATCTGTTGTGGAATTTTCATCTAATTCAAACGGTATATGCATTGAGACAATGTAAGCTTTTGAAGATCGGGGGGCGATATTGTCAGGAAGTAGTTGGTTGTTTAAGAGTGCATCGAAGGTAACGAGTTGCTCACGCATTTCCGAATAATAGGCTCTGTGATCTTCGTTAGTTAGTAAAAATACCTCATACCCAACCACTGATACTGTTCGGTCTGATGCATTGTAGACTCTAAGTTTCCAAATTACTGGTCCAAGTACGGCATTTGAAGTAGGCGAAATCAGAGAGAGACCCGGTGATGGTGTGACTTTAATCGTCTGATCGATGTTGACCAAACCTTCGCTTGCTAACTGTAATTGGTCACTTGCTGGTGCGAACTGAAACCAAGCTGTGGTAGCAGCAATAGCAATACCCATAGTAGCAAGAATTGTATTAATTATCGCATGTTTCATATGCTTATGTTTCCAGCAACATAGGCATTAAGGCAATAGAATAAATAGCTAAGCATTAGACACACCTCTCCTGTCCTCTAAAATCACTTGCAATAAAGACATGGGCTAGGGGGTTACCCTAGGTCAGACTAGTCGCGGTTCTGATCAAGCCACTTGCGAACATAATACCAAAGCACATTCGCAAGGTGACAAAGCAGAAACGCAATAAACGCTTCAAGCATCGCTATCCAAATATGTTTAAGGTTTGTACAGCTGGGCCAAAGAAAAAAGCCCCAAGGATAACCTTAGAGCTTCGATTAGGCGCATGGCTGCTGACTTCATTATGTCAACCCATCTAGATTTTGCAAGTGGGTTAACCATCATCAGATACAAAAAAAGACCCAGAATAATGTTTCTAGGTCTTCTCATACGCATATGCGATATTATAATAGTAAATCACCTTTCGGCTGACGTAAAGAACTTTAACAGTATTCTAAATCCAACATTAAAGGCCCAAATCTCCATGACAAGGATCCCTTGCGGGGGTGATATAAAAAGAACGTCTTCTCGTTTGGTAATCTACGCTCAAAGCGAATGTAATGATCTATGATGCCTAGTGCTTTCATTTGGTATTGTCCTTAAATAAATTAGCTACACAAGTGGTTACACAATCTATATTTGTCTACTTGTAACTATCTAATAAATAAAGAAATTATTTAATACAAGGTCCCGTGTGGGGGCACCATCTATCTAGCTAAATTTCATATATTATAAATACTTAGATGGAATCCGTAAATTAGTATCCACCTTTTTGTCCACCTTATATGTTGGCATTATTCCCACTCGAAAAGGCCACTTACACTAGAGATTTGGTGTTGCCTCCATGCTTCTCAGCCATTTAGGGCGCAAAGCATGCGTAATTTGGCTACCTCTGTTTTGAGGTTAAGCATCCGATAAGATCACACCATGGCATTGTCAGATTAAACTGATTTGCTATGGTGGACAGCGGTTTTGAGCTGGTTTTGCGGACACTTCAGTCGTTGCAATTATGTTAACGCTCCATAATTTGGGCGTATTATAGAAGCAGAACAGCTTTGATTTAGTGTTTGAAATTGCAAAGGATTTAAAATGAAACTTTTTAAAATATGCATAGTATTTCTATTTGTTCTCTCTCCTGCTGTTGCGACAGTGGCTCAAGCTCGCACCTTACGGGTTGTGGTTTGGAATATTGAAAATGCGACTGTTGAAAAGGTTGCGACCCAAAGCGATGATATTCAAAACCTTGGTCGCGATCTGCGCCCAGACATCTTAGTGCTTGAAGAGGTCTCGGGTGGAGCTGCGGCCGCACAGGCTGTTGCCAACGCACTGGGATGGACGGATGCCTATATTGCTGTATCCGACTTTTTCCCATCCAATACTGAAAAGCCCTATTACTCTCAGGAACTTGCAATAATTTCTAAAGTGCCGATCGTATCTATAATCGAATACGACGCAAGGCCGGACGGGAATACTGTGCCTGTAACTGGGCCAGACGGCTTTAGGCTACCGGTGCAAGAAGAAAATCTGACTGCTGATGGAATATCAGGCTTCGGAGGCGGGATCTCGAGATACGCAAAAGGCACGATCCGGGTTGACCTGGCCGGTGGTATATCATTGTTTCCCGTTCATCTGAAAAGTGATCGGATTACCAAAAAGACGCCGGATGCCATTACCAAGACGCGTATCAGAAATGCGCAAAAACGTGAGGTTACTATAGCCGCAATCAGCCGTGAAGCAGGGGAAGCTGTTTCGAGTGGCCGCACCTCAGTGATCCTTGGTGATTTCAACGCCACTTTTGAACCCGGTAAGTTTGGTGCTGAGGTTGCAGACTGTCGGTTGCAAGATTTTCCCAACAAGCCCATGCCCTTCCCACCAAGTGCCTGCACTGGCCCAGGTTATGACGATACTCTGGGAATACTTGAATCAGGTTTGGTCGAAAACACGCATTGGACATTCTTGACCCGTAAGCTCAACCAAACCTGGTATGGGGGCTATCGAACCTGGCTTGGGGCTTCTAATAACTATGGTGATTTTGCAATAGATCACGTGGCTGTGCCTGTTGAACAATCCAGCCAGTTTGGCGCAGCAACGCGGGCCGCAGACCTCTATGGCTCAGACCATTGGCCAATAATATTTGAGGTTCAAGTTTCTGATTGAATCAGCCTTTGATCGTCTAGGGGATATGCGCCAGCGTTAGATACGGCGGCATTGTCAGAGTAAACAAAGTTAGGCACTCTAATTCCCCCAATCTTTTTACAATTTGGGCAAAGCTCGTTATATTTCTTAACAAATAGTTAGGTTACATGGGCATTCATTTGTATTCAAAAGTACTTTAAATACCTTATTCACGGCATCTTTAAGTCTTATCCGTGACAAGATTGCCATTATCATTAATATGGTAAGTGTAACGAGGATCGGAGTAACGAGTGATGAGTGATGAGTAGTAACCAAGCATTAAAGCGTGCCCTCGAAAGGGTTGAGTACTGGCCGAAAAAACCTTCGATATTATTATCCATGCAGAAGCCGTCAAGCTCCGTGGCACCCACTTCTTTACCGGCATTAAATGCGTCAACAATTTCACCCCATCCAACATCGGGCTTACACCGATTCCTCAGCTGCTTTCGGTAAAACCTCTTCCACCTCGCGCGGATAACGATACTACTGCCCAAGGTTACATGGTCACTTTGTCCGCATTGTTGCAATTATTCATCAAAGTTAGAGCACTTCACACTGTCCGTTGTCAGATAAATTGGAACACGTGCGATTATAAATTCACGGAGGCCCTGGTTCTACTTGTTTGTCTGACGTCAGCGCTAATGGGTCCAAAGCATAGCATTTTCCAAGAGAGTGGTTCACAGCGAATGGCGGCAGAGTAATGATGTTTATAACCAAACGTAAACATAAAAGTAATCGTCTGAAGTGCAATAATCTCTATACATCCCCGCACTAACAGCCTATGTGTTCAATAATGAACGGAGTATTTCATCTGTTACAAATGCACCGGATTTCGCGCGAGGTCCGGTGCGGTAGCCGTTGCAAGACAGTCTGGGATATAGGGTGCGCAAAATAGACCAAGACACCGAATTTCGCCTGCTGCGCCATCTCGAAAAAGCGCCTGCATCCAGCCAACGGGAACTTGCCAGTACAGTGGGTATTTCGTTGGGCGCGGTAAATTTCTGCCTCAAGGCGCTCGTGGAAAAAGGCCACATCAAGGCCCGGAACTTTCGGGCGTCAGACAATAAGCTACGCTACGCCTACGTCTTAACACCCAACGGGATCGCAACAAAAGCAGCCCTTACCGGAAATTTCTTGAAACGCAAACTGGCGGAGTATGAGAGGCTAAAGTCTGAGATCGAAAGTTTGCAGGTGGAAATAAGTGACGATCATAAACCATCAGACCAGAAATCTGGGACCCACTTTTGGGAATGATCTTTTACGTTATCGGCCATTTGACATTGATGCCCTAGAAAGAACAGCACAACCTGAGATACGACTAACAGTGAAATACAGACGTTTTTGGAAAATATGAACTGTTGTTTTACAAACGCTTAAATATTTTGGGATCATCAAAAGTTAATTCACTGAAAACATAGATGCTATCATAAGTAGAGTTCAGGAAATTTAGGGTTTCCTGTGAAAGATCCGAGGTATGACGTAATCTACATGAGCAGGCCTATTCCAACGAAATTCAGCGCCATGAATTGGCCTTCGCACAACGTTTAGCTGAAGCGGTGAGGTTTTCTGCCGATCTGCTTCAACCCAGCTGCAGAATTTCAAGTTTATCTGACGCTGAATATGTTGTGTGGCCTACCTCTGCGGCAGACAACCGAGCCTACGGCCAGCCTACCAAACCAAAAGAAGCGGGCTAAAAATCATTCTATCAAGTAGGGTACTTTTGAAGAGGCCTTGGCAGTAGAGCCTGACTCATCCCTATTTTCTCCCGAAACACTACAAACTTTTTACACAGCGATGTCGCCTCTCACAAAGCCCTACCCAGATACGCCTGTGGTGTTGGCAGCGAAGATGGCCTTGCTTTCCAGCATACGTTCACTTTTTAATGCAACACATAAAATAATGGTTCCGATGAAACAACTGATTAGTCACTTTTACCAGATGGACGGACATTTACGCGAGGTGTTGACGGGAGCGTCAATCGCTTTTGTTGTGCGTGGTATGGGCGCGGCGATGGCATTTCTCCTGAATGTCATTATTGGGCGACTGCTTGGGGTCGAGGGTGCTGGGCTATATTTTCTAGCGTTGTCGGTGACAATGATCTGCTCGGTCATTGCCCGCCTCGGGATGGAGAATGTACTTTTGCGGTTTATCGCCGCGAATGCCGCACTCAACGATTGGGGGCGGGTGAAAGGAATTTTTGCGCTTGGACTTAGCACGGTCGTCGTGGCAAGCGTTGTGGGTGCCCTGGGTCTGGCAATCGCCGCGCCGTTTTTTGCAAACACGGTTTTTTCCAAACCGGAATTGACTCCGATGTTGCGCTGGATGAGCTTCGCCGTGTTCAGCTTTTCGATGATGATCCTGCTGGCCGAAAGCCTGAAAGGACTGAAACGGATTGCCCAATCGATGCTGGTTTCCGGTGGGCTATACCCGCTCGTCGCACTTCTGCTGATCTGGCCATTCGTGCAGTGGGCGGGGCCTGTCGGAGCATGCATGGCCTATACGGCGGGGACCATCTTTGCCGCAGGTCTCGGGATGATTTGGTGGCGGCAGGCTGTAGCGGGCCGGAGCTCACCACCGTCACCATTCTCCAGCAGCGAGCTATGGGCAAGCGCACGGCCGTTCTGGCTTATGATGTTGATCAACAAGGCCATAATACCATGGGCACCAGTCTTTCTTTTGGGTGTTTACGCGCCCTTGCAAGAGGCCGGCATATTCGGTGCCGCGACCCGCGTCGTTATGCTAGTTTCCTTCTTCTTGGTTGCTGTGAACACAATCCTCACGCCGAAAATTTCCGAACTATATGTCCTTGGTGAGTTCGATAAGATTTCCCAATTGGCGGTTCGGATGACCCTCGCTCTGATCGCCGTCAGCAGCCCATTTTTTCTTGTGCTTGTCTTTGCCGGTGACTTCGTTATGCGGTTGTTTGGCACCAATTTTGCAACAGGTGGAACTACCCTCGCGATTCTAGCCATCGGGCAGGCATTTACGGTATTTGGTGGATCAGCCGGCGCCATGTTAATGATGATGGGGCACGAAAAGAAGATGTCACTTATCGCTCTTGCCGCTAGTGTTATCCTTATCGGTGCCTGTCTTTTTTTGATACCCCGATACGGAATGATCGGCGCGGCGATTGCGAATGTCTTGAGTATGGGGGGGCTGAATTTGGGCTTGATACTGTTTGCCTGGAAGATAATCAATCACGACCGCCCTGTTAAAAATTTATCGAAATGGTAGTGAAAAATTGTATTTTTACATAGTTGGGTTACTGTTCTTTACCATAATCCTCATTCGGTTCCGTTTGGGCTTAATGTTATTACTATTTTTGGTGCCATTTACACCGAGGGCATCGGCTCTTAATATCGGAGGTATGGCATTTTCATTTACCCGCTTGGCCTTGCTCACGATCGGTATTGCATTCGCTGTTCGTATCATTGTTAACAGGCGGATATCGCAAAGATTCGCCACACTTATCATTAAAGAGCGCGCTTTTTTCCTATTGGTATCTCTCTTTCTTGTAAAGTTAACCTCAACCATTGTTAACCAGGGTGCAGGTGCACTCCCATACGTATTCGATGATTTTGCGACTAGCGCATTAATTTTTGCTGTTTTTTACACTCATTTCAATAATTTTCATTATCAAAAAAATATTGAAATGATCATGTTTAGTGCAATATGTCTGATTTTTGCGTTGTCTTTAGTTGAAATATTGCTTGGAAAAACATTGGTATCATTTGTTGCCAACCAAAATATCATTGGTATAGAACATGCTGTCAGTGGAAGTTTCAGAGATGGGCAATACAGAATACAAGCGTTGTTCGACAATACATTGTTGCTGTCGGAATTTATTGTCCTTGCGGCTCCGTTCGGACTCGCGGCTTTTTCGTTTAATGCTCCAAACTGGAAAAGAACGCTCGCTGTTAGTGTCCTGTTGACAGTTTGCTTCTTCCTCGTTTACAAAACGGCGTCACGTTCTGGAATGGCCATACTGACCTTCAGTGTTTTGCTCTTTATCCACCTAAAATACAGGAAAAAGATCGCCAAAACCGTTCGCTTCTTAATGGCCACGTCCGGGGTAGTGCTGATTTTCGTACTGATTATTTTGCAGTTCCCGATGCTGCTTGATCTTGCACATGAGGGCACCAGTCAGCAATTATACAATTATGGTGAACTTGAACGCAGCAAAATAGTACGTGCTGCTCAATATCTCACTGTGTTCGAGAATCTGGGGCACTCTCCCCTCATCGGATTCGGGGTGAGCCAAAACCTTTTGGATTCGCTGCCTTTCCTAAACACGCTCGACAGCTATTGGCTCAGGACAGCCTTAGAGAGTGGGGTGATTGGGCTGGGCCTTTTAGTAGCTTTCATAGCATTGTTTTTTTGGCGAATATCGGTGATCCGCAAACTAAGAAGCGATGCTGAAAGTCAATTGATTTTTGTAACATTTTCTGTATTTCTGGTAGGGTATGTACTCTATATGTTTTTCCTTTCAATTCCAACGAACAACGTTATCTTTTTCGCGTTAGCGGGATATTTTTTCTCCGCAAGCCGCGAGATGAATAAGCAGGTTTCACGGTGACAAAATAATGCGCATCCTCCACGCTCATAACAACTATAGCCCCCAGGGCGGGGCCGATGTGTTCTACCATGAGGTTGGTAGCATGCTCGAAGACAATGGGCACGATGCGGCCTACTCCTCAGCCGGGCGTATAACATGTCCGACGATTCCATTTTTGAGATTGGCCGCACTGCCCAGGCCTATGTGGTGCAGGAGATCGGATGCGACGATCTACGCCCGGCTGAGAAATATTTATGAAAAGGTATTGAAATGAAAGCTTTGGTTCTGGGCGGTAGCGGATTTATCGGCTCGCATATTGTGGATACTCTCTTGGCTGCTGGTCACAAGGTCCGGGTCTATGACCGTGCACCGGAGCGATTCCGGGCTACTCCGGACGCGGTGGAGTTTATGCCCGGCGAATTTGGCGACACAGAAATGCTTGCCGAAGCCCTGAACGGTATTGATCTGGTGTTACATCTTGTCAGCACCACGGTGCCGTCAACCTCCAATCTCTACCCAGTTGCCGACATCAAGGGCAATTTGATCAACACGGTTCGGCTACTGGAGCTGATGCGCACCGCAGGGGTCCGGCGAATTCTTTATCTGTCGTCGGGCGGAACGGTTTACGGCACACCGGAAATCGATCCCGTGCCCGAGGGCCACCCGCTGCGGCCGATATCATCCTATGGCATCGTCAAGGTGGCGGTTGAGAATTATCTGCGCATGGAGCACCAGCTGCACGGGCTAAGTTATACTGTGGTGCGCGCCTCGAACCCCTATGGCCCGCGCCAGGGACACGTTGGTGTGCAGGGCGTTATCGGCACCTATTTGTGGAGCCTCGCGAGGGGCAATCCGATTCAGCTTTGGGGCGACGGCAAAATTGTGCGCGACTTCATTTATGTCGGGGATCTCGCGCAGTTATGCCTGATGGCCGTCGAAGCCGGGATCAGCGGCAATTTCAACGCCGGATGCGGCCAGGGCCACAGCATCGCGGAAATCATCGCGGAGATTGGGCGGGTGACGGGTCAAACCCTGAATCCGGTGCGTAAACCCGGGCGCGGTTTCGACGTGCCTCGGGTCGTGCTGGACATTGGCAAGATACAGGCCGCGACCGGCTGGAAACCCGAAACACCCTTGAATGAAGGATTAGCGGAGACTTGGGCTTGGGTAAAAAACCAGAAAAAATGATCTTCATCGTCGGCAACAGCCGCTCCGGCACCACGATGCTGGGGCCGATAGGCATGTCACCGCGACTCTGCTTGTTGAATCGTGCCAGCGCAGCTTAATCTACGTTATCTGCGAACGCGGCCAACCAAGATATGGCCGCGCCTCGTAAGCTATGCTCTCTTTGAGGGTCGCCCGCTGATGACACGGGGGCGGTGGATCAATCCGT
>JAJFMK010000306.1 GCA_021772215.1 Chlamydiota bacterium
GTC
This sequence comes from Chlamydiota bacterium, assembly GCA_021772215.1. Taxonomy (GTDB): domain Bacteria; phylum Chlamydiota; class Chlamydiia; order Chlamydiales; family JAJFMK01; genus JAJFMK01. The sequence continues at coordinate 4 of JAJFMK010000306.1, forward strand.
GGATAACTTCTGCACTTTGGCAGAACGCTCTCTCTCTGCACCGGCCATCTCCTGGCTAAGTGCATTAAACTCTTCAACTTTTTTGATGTTGTGCTGCTGAGATTCAAGTTTTTTGAGCTTCTCTTTGATCTCATCAATTTCCGCCTCACCAACACCAGAGAGTCTCTTCAATTCGGTAATTTCAATCTCTTTTTCGTGGGTCTTTTGCGATAGATCATCTTTGATCTTCTGGAGGTTATTCAGCTCTTTAATCCGATCTTTTTTCAGTTTCATCAGGCGGATCATTTTGATATCCATCTCCTGGACATCAAGAATCACTTGTAAAGCTTGTAACATGTATACCTACTTGTAATTAACAGATAACAGCATACAGAAGAGCACCAATAGATTTCAATGACAATCTAATGGCAAATCAATATTTTAGTACAACTTGTCTTAATTAGCCTCTCTGAAGTATCTTAAGTTACCTTGGAGGAGAGCTATGGGAGCCGTGAAAACTGAAAGCCGCGTTAGAAAATATTTAGCCTCAGTCGCTGAGGGTAAAGAGGATAGTTGGGCCCTGGCTCAGCTAGCAGCCCTTGATCATCTTGATAAAGATAACCCATCGATAGCGGGTCATATTATCCAGGAACTTAAGGATCAACGCGCCTACCTTAAACTAATCGCTTCAGAAAACTACTGCTCCCCCGCCGTCCAGCTGGCGATGGGAAACTGGCTCACTGACAAATATGCGGAAGGCTACCCTCACCACCGCTTCTATGCCGGCTGCGAAAATGTGGATGCCATTGAAGATGAGGCTATCTCGGAACTAAAAAAACTCTTTAATGCGGAAGCTGCCTATGTGCAGCCCCACTCCGGCGCCGACGCAAATACGATCGCCTTTTGGGCCATTTTGATGCAGAGACTGCAGAGCCAAGAGATGGAGCGGCTCTCGAAAAAAAGCATCGATCAGTTCACTACTGAAGAGCATGAGCATCTTCGACAGCTGATGGTCAACCAAAAACTCCTCGCTATGGGCCTCAACTCAGGAGGTCACCTCACACATGGCTACCGCTTGAACTTCTCCTCAAAGATTTTTAAAGCGCTGCACTACGAGGTCGACGCCAAGACGGAGCTTTTAGACTATGAGGCGATCCGCAAGCAGGCCAAGCAAGAAAAACCGCTTATTTTGCTTGCGGGATACTCCGCCTATCCGCGCTGCATTAACTTTGCCATTATGCGTCAGATTGCTGACGAAGTGGGCGCCACATTGATGGTCGATATGGCCCACTTTTCGGGGCTTGTCGCAGGGAAACTTCTTGTAGGTGATTACGACCCGGTCTCTTTTGCTGACATCGTCACCTCAACCACTCATAAAACATTACGTGGCCCCAGAGGCGGAATTATTCTCTGTAAAGAGGAGCTGGCTCCTTACGTCAACAAGGGCTGTCCACTCGCTATCGGCGGTCCGCTACCTCACGTCATTGCTGCCAAAGCGGTCGCCTTCCGCGAAGCGAGCAGCCCAAGCTTTAGAACGTACGCCAAACGGATTGTTGATAACGCGATAGAGCTCGCCGAAGCGCTCAAAAAGCGCGGAGTGAGGCTTGTGACCGATGGCACAGAGAACCATCTTCTCGTTTTAGATGTCTCCTCCTTTGGCATTACCGGAAGGCAGGCTGAAAAAGCTTTAAGGGAAGCACATGTAACGGTGAACCGCAACACGGTCCCCTTTGACCAAAACGGGCCATGGTACACTTCAGGCGTTCGCATCGGCACCCCGGCGATGACAACCCTTGGCATGGAATCTGAGGAGATGGATGAGATCGCCGATATCATCGTCTCAGTTCTCAAAGAGACCAAGCCCGCATCGGCGCCAAAATCGGGTGGAATGAGCAAGAGTCTCTTCACCACAACGCCGAAAGCTGTTCAAGCAGCCAAAGAGCGCGTCGGCGACCTTTTGGCCCGTTTCCCACTCTACCCTGAATTACCTCTTGAATAGCAACTTGTCTCTGTAATAGAATGAACTTTTAGGAGGCCCTATGCCAAAAGAGAACCAAGAATTTACCTATCCCCGTCTTCAAGACCAAATTGAGCGCGCACTTTTAGAGCAAAGACGTATCTTTCTCTCCCAAGGCGTCGATGAATCCTCTGCAGAGGAGATCATCCAGAAACTTTGGTATTTAGAGCTTAAAGAGCCCGGAAAACCGATCACCTTTGTCATCAACAGCCCCGGCGGCTCTGTCGATGCTGGCTTTGCGATCTGGGACCAGGTGAAGATGATCACCTCGCCCGTCACCACTGTGGTGACAGGAATTGCCGCTTCAATGGGCTCTATTCTCTCTCTTTGTGCGGCCAAAGGGCGCCGTTTTTCCACTCCTAGTGCGCGCATCTTGATCCATCAGCCATTTATTGGCGGCGTGATCAAAGGGCAAGCGACCGACCTGGAGATTCAAGCTAAAGAGATTCTTAAAACACGCGAAAAGATCGTTGGCGTCTATGTCGATGCAACCGGCAAAGATTTTGAGACGATTGACCTTGCCATCGACCGCGACAACTGGTTTTCAGCTCAAGAAGCAATGGAGTATGGCCTGCTTGACGGCATCGTCAACAGCTATAGCGACCTCTAAACGGTGCAGCTCTCTCACTACAGCGGCTCGGGAAACAGCTTTTTAATCGTCAGCGACTCTTTACCCATAACTTCAATCGGCAATCTCTGCCGCAGCCATAAAGCTGACGGTCTCATTGTGGCTACGCGCCAACCTTCAAAAAATTATCTCATGGAGATCTATAACGCCGACGGCTCCAATCCCAAAATGTGCGGCAACGGCCTGCGCTGCTTAGCTAAATACCTCTTTGACCGGGGATTAATAGAGAACAAGGGTATTGTTGAGACAGCCTGCGGACCCTTTCGAGTAGCTCTAAGAGAAAATCTCATTGAGGTGGAGATGCCAACGCCGAAGCTCTTGGCGCGGGATTTAAAAATAACCTATGGCAACCACCACTTTAGTGGTCACCATATCTTAGTCGGCGTTCCCCACTTCGTGATCAAAAGCTGCCCCATCCCATTTGTTGAGGCGGCCCCCCATTTACGCTCTCACCCCTATTTTGGCGCGGAGGGAACTAATGTCACATTTATTCAAGGCTCTTTGACCCAGACATTTGAGCGCGGTGTTGAAGCGATAACCGGAGCGTGCGGCACAGGTACAGTTGCCTCATTTAAAGCTCTACAACTTGAAGAACCTAAGATCCATCAAAAATCTTTTACCACGCATAGCAAAGAAATTTTAGAGGTGAAAAGGGTCGAAGATCGCTTCTTCTTAAACGGAGGGGTCACTTTACTCTTTGACGCAGAGTTTTGATACTATATAATAGGTTAAAAATTACATGGTGATTATGGCAAAAATTGATAGCACTCCCAAAGCACAAAATCCTCTAATCCTGCGCAGCCAGAGGTTAATGGAGGCCTTTGCGAAGTCCGACGATGAGCGCGACTTCTTTTTAGACCGCATCGAAGGCTTTATCCTCTATATCGACCTCGACAAAGAGGAGGAGGATATCGCGGCGATGCAAAAAGAGCTTCTGGCCAACCCCGACCGCTATGTTCCCATTCCAAAGCTCTCCTTCTATGAGACAAAAAAAATTATGGAGGGCTTCGTCAACGAAAAGGTCTACGATATCGACACCAAAGAGAAGCTCTTAGACATCATCGGCGGTAAAGAGGCCAGAGATCACTTCCTTGAATTTGTCTATGACCACCACTCTGAGCTGGAGAAGTGGCAGCAGTACTACCAAGAGCGCTCCCGCATCCGCATCATCGAGTGGCTGCGCAACAACAATTACGATTTTGTCTTCGAAGAGGATCTAGAACTCAACAAATCATTGGTTGAGCAGCTCAAACAGAATCTCTTCGAGGTAAAGGTCTCTAAAGACCTGCAACATGGCCGAAAGGTTTTAACCACCAAGGCGAAGAGCTACTACTCCAATGAGGCTCTCCATCCCAGACCAAAGCGTGGACGCCCACCCAAGCAGTCACAAAAGCTTGAAGTTGAACCACAGGTCTCACTAGACATCTACACACAAGTTCCCAAAGGGGTACGTCCCTTTCTCTTCACGCCCGATATCGCCGGATCAACAGCTGCCACCTTCTCATCTAGATTTGAGACGGAAGAGGAGCTCTTAGAGAACCGCCGTAGTCAGCTTCAGGACGATCTCGAGGTGGAAGATCTCAATTTGAAGATTGAGACCCTTCGCAAGCTTTCTCAGAATTGGAATGATGAAGATGGGGAGAAGCTGGCAAAGAAGAAGAGCAAAAAAAAGTGAGCCGTTCCATAAGAGCGGGAACAACTCGTTGAAGATCTCCTTTAAATAGAAGATCTTCCGACCCTAAATAACTCGGTTTTGTGAGGTTGAGTGCGACAATCTTTCCATTGGGGTTTTGCGTCTTATACCAGCTGATCAGCCCCTTATCATCTCTTGAGAGGCCTACAGAGATCAAATAGTCAACCTCAGCTAGTCGGTTTAGATCGGCTCCCTGTCTGATACGGGCCGCGTCAATTCGAACCGGGTCTACCCCACTCTTCTCATGGAGTAGATCGAGGTTTTCCGTAGCCAATTCAAAAAGACCCTCTTTGACCCCTTTAGCCAGGGCGTGATGCGCCACAGTTGGCTCACTCTCTAAGCAGAGCCTGGTAAACTCCTTACAGCGCAAAATAAGCTTCTCTATCTCACAAGAGCTCTCCTCAATCCAGTTCTCTCGCCCCAACCCAAGACTCTCCTCTAGCTCATCCATCAACCAGACTCCAGCCGCTTTTGAGATACCAGCGCCTGTATAGACCAAGATTCGCTTCGACTTCAACTCTTGAGCTAGATGGTCGATCTCTTCTAACACCTTGGGTTCGGCGTCAAAAACAACTCTGGGCTCATTGAGGTGATAGCCCTCCTGCCCAAACCTTTTGCAGCGTCTAATCCCCTCCCCGCCCCTTCTTAGAAGCCAATATTCCCCCTCTTGATCAAACCGCTCCTTCACATCCTCACACAGATTATGATAGAGTCTGTTTGGGATGAGCAGTTCGAAAGAGAGCTCTGTCGCGTCGCCTTCAAAGAGAAGGGTGGCGCCGTCTCTGACCCAGCTCATTGCCACCTGCTCCCCAAGAAGAGGGAGAAAAAGGAGAAGTTGAAGCTTAATTAACCACATAAAATCGTCTATATTATAAGATGATGTCCTTTTAAAAACGATAAAGTATGCCATCACCACTTCTTTCAGCCAGCTCACTTAGTAGGGATAAATTTTTAACTCCGCAGCTCCTTCTACAGGCGGGACAGATCAGCGCCTTTGAAGGAGTCACCGTTGCTACCTGCTCTTGGCTCTTGGGCTGCAGTTCTCCGGTAAAAAATGGGCTCTTAGTTGGAATAACCGCCTCGATCTCTTTAATCAGCTCCCATATCTTCTCTAGAAGCAGGGGGGAGATGATCACAGCTACATGCCTATCGGCGCTTCTCTCAGCCTATACCCTCTCACATATAAGCGGCAACCTATCAACAGTACAGATTATGGTCAGCCATGTGGCAAGTTTCATGTTTTATACGTATGTAAACTAACGCTTCATGAAAGAGTTATACTTTTGGCAGAGAGGAACAGAAGTGGTGACAAGAATGCCACCATCCTCGATTCTATCTTCGTCGCCTAAAACAACCTCTTTTGGGTGGAGGAGGGTAGCCCATTTCTCCGCTAACACTTCGGCGGTATAGCCACGCACCCAAGGCTTCGCCTCTTTAGCTAGATGGAGGTAATAGCCATAATTTTGATAGACGTCCAACAGAGCCTCTTTCACATCTTCTAAAGTGGGGTTCCATTGGCAACCAATGCGACCTCCAAGCTCTTGGTAGATGGCGGGAACCTGCTGCTCGCTTGGGACGACCCGCACATAGCCGCTCTGACAAATTTCAATCTGTGCGCTATTGTTTGTGATAATGGCAGGCATCCCAACGGCTAACGCCTCTCTAGGGGTGATCGAAAACCCCTCACCGGAGGAGACATTTACCAGGCAGTTACCAGAGAGGAAGAACTTTTGATACCTCTCCTGATCCATGTTTCCATAGTGGAAGATGATATTCTTTTTCGCATCGAGATTGTACTTTAATCTAATCTTCTCTGCATACGCGTCGCTGGAGTCGCGCGCTTGGATCTTCAACAGCAGATCCTTTGAGTCCCCAAAGGCCTCGATAAAGGCACGAATCAAAAGCTCATGGTTCTTTCTGGGATGGTGGAGACCTCCCGAAGCGATAAAGACAAAAGGCCTCTTTTTAACCACCTGCACATCGAGATCTATCCAGTCCTCCAAAAAGGAGCCGATCGGTAAAACAAAGATCGGCGTCGTCACACCACTCTTCTTATAAACATCGACAAGAAACTGATTGGGTACTGTGATGAAGTCAAACTGTTCATTGAACCTCTGGACCCAAGCTATCGGAATCCTTGATGCCTCAAAGACCGAGTGGATGCAGACAATCTTTTTTGGCTGCGTCGTCTCGGGAAGCTTATAGGGAAATCTCAAAGAGGTAAGCAGGATCACATTATCCTGGTAATCCCCGCGGCCAATTTCATATTCCGAGTCGCTGATGAGGTAGTGATTGATATCCGAGGTAAGATACTTATCGAGCCAGAGGGCCAACTTATTCAGCGAGCAGACAGGATCATCTGAGCCTAAAATAACGACACCTCTATCAGAAGCTCCCAAAGGTGCCAGGAGAAAAAGAGGGAGAATAAAAGATAAGACCCAAGTCAAGATAGTCTCCAGTAGCAACAAACTTTGATATCATGCCACAAGATAAGATAGGCTTGCAAGGGAAGAGATCTTGATCTAAAGTACGCTTTATGAACAGATTCACCCCCCTTTTCCTTATTTTTGCCGCCCTCTCTGCAGACCTCTCAGAGAAGCAGATCGAAGAGAGCCGCCAAAGAGATGAGCAGTGGCAAGAGAGCCGTCAAGAAGATAGACGTCAAGATGAGCGGCGTCAAGAGCGCCTTCGCGAAGAGAGACGACGAGAGAACAGGTGAGACAGCCTCACCTCTTTTTTGCCTCGCTGCTGCAAGGAGCAAGCTTCTTAATCTATCCGGCAAGCGCTGAACTTTTAGCCGACCCCTCACTCTTTGGCCTAACTTCTGAAGCTTACGGCTCCCTCTTTATTCCGATGCTAATATCCGCACTTTTAAGCGCCCTCTATGCTGGACAGCTGGAGACCCTTTTTGGGCTTAAAGGAGTCTACCTTCTAGGAAACCTCTGCAACGCCCTTTCACTCCTTGTGTTTTCTCTTAGTGCTCTCTCACTGAATATCTGCCCTCTTATCATCTCTACCACACTGCTCGGGCTTGGCTATGGCGCCATCACAAGCGTGGCCACCCCCTATATGGGCCTGCTCTATCCCAAAACAGCTCATCTAGCTGTCATGGTGATCTTTACCCTCTTTATTTTGGGAGCTACCCTCTGTCCCCTCTATGTTTATGCTCTCTATAGAGGCGGCTACTGGTGGGTAGCCCCCCTTCTTTTGAGCTCTGCCTTCGCAGGAGTTCTCTTGGTGGGCTCTATCTCTTTAGAAAAAGGCCGACAGCGCCTCTTAAAAGCGCAGCTGCTCCCAAAAGGGGGACTTCCCTTTGTTATAGCGATGTTTCTCTATGGACTGACAAGCACAGTCTACAGCAACTGGATCATCATCTACCTTGTCCAAGAGAAGGGTCAAAAGCCGGCTGTCGCTTCCTTAGCGCTCACTCTCTTTTGGGGTGCGATCCTGTTTGGAAGGCTATTTACCATCTGGCTAAAAGCGGCCATTAATTTCAAACTTCTCTTCCGCCTCTCTCCTTATCTCGTCGCACTTAGCTTGATCTTACTTCCGCTTGCCGGCTCCACATACTCGATTCTTGCCCTCACAACTTTCGCTGGCCTCGCCTTTTCGACGATTTTTCCCTTCATCTTTAGCTATGGAAATGCACGTTGCCAAGGCCAAGAGGTGGCAATATCGGGGGCGATTACAGCCGCCTTTATCTTAGGTTTCGGAGTAGCGGCGTTTGGCGTCGGTTATATAGATGAGCAGCTGAGCCTATCTTTGGGCCAGATCTTTGCTCTGAGCAGCATCTTCGCAGTTTTTATGGGAGGCGCCGCCTACAGCTGCAGCTCGCGATAGAGGAAGGTGAGAATCTCTCGGCACTCCTCAAGTTCACCCTCAAAGGAACCGCCGCGCCCATGGCCGCGATTTTTGTAGACACGCAAAAGGAGCGGATCGGCGTCACTCTTTGCCTCCTTGACTCGAGCAGCAAACTTATAACTATGGAGGGGAACCACACGATCATCATTATCTGCTGTGGTGATAAAGAGGGAGGGGTAGTCTTGACCTAACTTCACATTGTGATAGGGAGAATGCTCCAACAAAAACTGCTGATGTATAGGATCTTCAGGATCACCATACTCGGGGATCCAGGCCCAACCGACTGTGTAGAGATGAAAACGCATTAGATCAAAGACGCCAACCTGTGGGATCGCTGCTTTGAAGAGGTCGGGCCGCTGAACAACAGTTCCTCCCACAAGGAGTCCCCCATTGCTACGCCCATGGATTGCAAGCCTCGTCTGATCGGTGTAGCCCTCATCAATGAGCCACTCGGCAGCGGCGATAAAGTCGTTAAAACTGTTTTTCTTCTTCTCTTTTGTCCCCTCGCGGTGCCAGGCCTCGCCATACTCACCGCCCCCGCGGACATTAACCGTGACGTAGACCCCGCCCATCTCGAGCCAGACCATTACTAAAGGGTCAAAGTGGGGAAGAATAGGCGTCTTAAACCCGCCATAGCCATACATCACTGTGGGATGGCTGCCATCTAGCTCAATACCTTCACGATGGGTGATGAAGAGCGGCACCTCTGTCCCATCTTCGCTTTTGACGAAGTGGCGCGTTGTGACAAATTTCTCTGTTTTAGACTGCTCCTCAGGATAGAAGAGCCACGACTCATCATTTTCTGCGTCGTAGGCGTGGACCTGCATCGGCGTCGTCATATCGGTGTAGGGATAGAAGAGGATGTTGTTCTCATACGATCCCGATAGGTTGAGCCCTTGAGCAGGAGCTGCCACAGTACCAAGTCCCGGCAGTGCAAGCGATCGGTCTAACTGCCCTTCATAGTTAAAGAGCTTCAAAGTCGAAATGGCCCCATCGAGGTAGCCGATGGCGATATAGTCTTTCATCAATGTAGCCGCTTCAATAGAGGCCTTCGTTTCCGCGATTAATTCGATCCAATTTTCTCGCCCCGGCGCATCAAAATCGATCGAGATAAGGCGTCCCATGGGAGCGGAGTCATTGGTGTGGTAGATCGCTCGCCCTTCCATAAATCCGATCAGATAGAAAAAGCTTTCAGTTGGTTCGATAAGCCTCTTTGTTTCGTTCGTCTCAAGATCGAAGAGGAAGGTTTCGTGAAGCTCTGTTTGACTATCTAAAATCGAGTAGTAGATCTGCCCATCAAAGAGAGAAAAGCCGCCAATCATCTTTCGCTTGGCATCCTTAAAGCGTATGATCTCCTCCTTCTCCCCTTCCAAGGGCTGATAATAGAGAACATGATCCTCATTGGAGGAGTCTAGAAAATAGAGCCCTTTGAATTCATGATCCCAAAAGGGCTGCGTGAAGGCGATCCCCTTTAAAGATACCGGCAGAAGTTCTTTTGACTGCAGATCCATCACCTGCCACACCTCTTGGTCAGATCCCGACTCTGATTGACCGAAGGCGACTAGGCTCTCATCGGGACTGAAGAGATGGCCCGTAATATTGTGTCCCTTTAAGCGGGGAATCTCTGAAAAGTCTAATAATCTTTGTCTCCACCCCTCTTGATCTCTCTTATAGACCACAGAGGTCGAGTCCTCTAGGCTGCGATAGGTGTAGTAGAGGTTACCTCCCTGGATATAGGGGATTCCTAGATGAGGCTGATCCATATGGGACTCTAGCCTCTCCTCGATCTCCTCTTCCATCGGATCTTCGGCAAAATAGGCGTTCGTTTGTGCCTCTTGTGCCTCAACCCAGTTGATTACCTCTTCAGACTCCATCTCCTCTAGCCAGCGATAGGGATCTTCGAAGGCAATAGGCTGCAAGGGAGCCGTTGAGAGAGAAAGAGATATGACAGAAAATAAAATATATAGTAGATAACTCATATAAACCTATTGTGGTAAGCAACTATTTTACCACAGAAACATGAGATTTTTATAAAGATTACTTAAAAAAGCTAAAAACTTTAACTTGTTAAATTAAAGGAGTTTAAAATGAATAGATTAGCTGTTAACCCATTTGGTCTAGCCATCGGTGTCACCTCGGTCATTATGTATGTCATAGGACTCATTCTGATGCAGATTCTTGGCCAAGAGAGCACTGTTTACGTCTTTAACAGCATGATGCAAGGGATCGACACGACATCGATCGTCCGTATGGATATGCCAGTTGGACAGATCATCTTCGGACTGATCAGCACCTTCCTTGTCGGCTGGATCACCGGTTCAATTATCGCTGCCTTATACAACAGCTTCTGCTCTAAAGAGCAGCAGCATTAAAAAGTCAGTGACTGGCCTCCATCGACAGCGATCACTTCGCCTGTGATCCAGGAGGCGTCGCTAGAGACTAAGAAGAGGGCTAGGCGCGCATGATCTTCAGGCAACCCTGCCCTCTTTAAAGGAATGGCATCGAGCTGAGCTGTCATATCATCCCCCTCATACGGCGTCCATCCCGGAGCGATCGCATTGACGCGAATTCCCTTAGCGCCAAGCTCCAAAGCAGCGCACTTCGTCAACATATCCAAAGCTGCTTTGCTGCTACAGAATGCTATACGGTTGTTATAGGGCTTTTGACCTGTAATCGATGAGATATTGATAACCGCTCCACCTTCTTTCATCTCTTGAGCGGCCAACTGAATGAGGTAAAATGGCGTGACAGTACCCACCTGAAGAAGATTTGAAAACGCCTCTGGTTTTAGATCAAAAACTGCGCTGCTGTTATAACCTGAGGCGTTGTTGATTAAAATATCAACGCCGCCCAAAAAGCCATTTGCCTCATCAAAAAAGCGCTTCACCCCATCAGCCGAAGAGAAGTCAGCATGATAAGCGGCAGCTTTTCGACCCATAGCTTGAAGAGTCTCCACAACCTCCAAAGCGCCCTGCTTATCAGAGCGATAGCTAATCACAACATCAGCCCCCTCCTCTCCAAAAAGAAGAGCTATTGCTCGACCAATGCTGCGGTTCGCCCCAGTAACGATCGCTCTATTACCCTCTAGCTTCATATTTCCACCTCCATCGGTTGCACACAGTTGAGAAAAAAGAATTAAAATGGTCCATAAGTATTTCATTTTTTCGCCAAAATCCCAAGAAATTTTATTGTTAGTGTAGGGGGAAGGTGGTTGAGAAGCTTTGCCAAAACTAAGTAGAACTTGGAGGGGTAATCCCTCGCTTTTCCCTTTTTTGCGACCCAGATCATCCTCTTAGCCATTTTTTGCGGTGACATTGTGAAGGGCAACTTTCCTACATGCCCTGGTGTATCTACCGGCCCCGAAAAAATAGTGACAAACTTTAGTTTTTTTTGAATGTGTGTCAAACGAAGAGCATCAAAGGCTTTTGATATCGCTGCTTTGGAAGCTGCGTAGGCCACGCCCCCTGGCGGGGCAAAGATGGCGTTAACTGAAGATGTGACAACAAAGGTGGCACCACCAGCTTTCGTTACAGGCTCGAGCCACTGTTCAACAAAGGATAAAACAGCTGAATAGTTCACAGAAAACATCTGATCGTGATGATTCAGATCAAGTTTTTCAAGTGACTCCAAGGCAGCTTGTCCCGTAAGTCCAGCATTGAGGTAGAAGGTGTTTGGAATTTTGCCCTCTTCTATAAGTAGCGATGTGACCTTTTGAATACTCTCTTTGCAAGAGACATCACACGGATAGAGATGAAGATTAGGGTGGCTTGGAAGTTTTGAGAGATCTCTTGAAATCGCGATCACCTCGTCACCTCTTTCCAATAGCTCTTCTACCAAAGCGCGACCAATACCCGAAGAAGCGCCTGTGATTAATGATCTAGAGAGCATGTAGCACCAAGTCCGCCATGAAGTGGGCTACCATCGCTGCCCAGATGCTTTGTGACCAGTAGAGCCAGCCCAAAGCTAGCCCTGCAATCCCATTCAAAAATAGAACTCTCGTAATTGAAGTGGCGTCTGGAGTCATAATCTCAAAGAGCGCGGGAAGGTGCGCCATCCCAAAAAGTAGAGCGGCAATTGAAGTTGCTACCCAGAGGTTGAGTGGACGATAACTGGGAAAGAGCTTGGAAAGGGGCCAGTAGAGTAAAGAGAGCAAAAAGAGCCTTAAGGCGATCTCCTCATTGATCGACCCATAGAGCGATCCTAAGGCACCGGCCCACCAGGGGGGAGCCTGTTTGTCAATCGCTGCCCCTCCAAAGAGGCCCCAATCAAGAAGAAGAATCAAGCCACCAAGCAAGATCCCTATAACAAATCCTAGTCGAATTCCCGATAGCGAAAAGGGCTTTAGATCCGTCTTCGCAATGATTAATGAGCAGAGCCATAAGATAATGCCAAAAAAGATCGCCTTCTGCAGGGTCTGCAATAGGACCGATTGCCAGAGCGGCTGATCTGCCGGCATCACTCCCAAATAGAAGAGATAGGGCGTGATGGCAAGCGCCCCCAAGATCGAAAGTAGCCAAAGAAGAGGATAACTTCTTTGGTTAAGAGAGTCGGTAAACAAAGCCATCAAAGAGCTCTTTGGTTTTTTTGGGATTCTCAAGCCAGATAATATGGCCCGCATCGTCTAAATAGCTGGTTTCGATATTGTCTCTTTTAAATCTCTCGTCGGATTCAAAGAGCGTATGAGGACAGATACAGTCATGCTTCGATCCCACGATGAGTGTAGGAACATTTTGAGGAATCCACTTCGCAGAGTAATTGGTCTCAATCGCTTTCCTCTGCCACCAGACGGCTGAACGGTATTGAAAGGGAAGCTTGAGTAGCATCTGCCGTCCCTGCTCCAGAGTCTCTTTGGGAAAGTAGTAGGGCATGCAGGCATCTAACGCTACATCAAAGGTCTCTTGTGAGGGGTTAGCGGTAAACTCTGCCATCTCTTTACTTAGGTCAGGAAGGTCAAATTGTTTTGAATATTTGACCGCCTCTTCCAGACAAAGTTTAGGAGAAGAATTAAGGATAATCAGCCCCTTTAAAAGGTTCTCCATTTCACTAAAGAGAAGAGGAAACATCCCCCCAAAGGAGTGACCGACTACAACAGGATTTTCAAACCTCTTCACGAGGGCGGGAAAGATTTCATACCACTGATCATAATCAACTCCCTCCTGGACATTACCGCCACTTCCCGGCAGATCAATGAGCCAGACATTCCCCGGTAGATCCAAAAGTTCAACTAAAGAGTGAAAGTAGGAGGAATCAGCGCCGGGACCGCCAGGAAAAAAAAGCCAGTTATAGGGTCTGCCCCCTAAAGTTTGAACAAGCTCTAAACGTGTTCCT
>JAJFMK010000307.1 GCA_021772215.1 Chlamydiota bacterium
AGGAGAAATATCTCGACGAGCTGGTCGAGATGCCGCAACTTTGCAAGCTTCTCGAAGATGAGGGGGTTGGCTCGTTTAACAGGGCTAGGTGGCAGCGCCGCATCGATCGAAAAGAGGATGAGACGTTAGGGGTAGATTTTAAGGTGGCCGAGAGGGAGTGGTTGAAGAGTCAGGTTAAGAGTGTCTTAAGAAAAAGAAAAGAATCTGGGTGAGAGGATTCGAACCTCCGACCCCTTGCACCCCATGCAAGTGCGCTGGCCAAGCTGCGCTACACCCAGATAGAAATTAGATTGAGGAGATCCCTTCAAATTGCAGGTCAGAAGAGCGAAACTCGTCGACTGCCATCTTGGCGCACTCTTCAATGATCTTCTCTAGCGGATCGGCGGGGTCCACCTCCGCGGCGGCGATATCGACAGAGATCGAAGCGGTAAAAAGTGTGCCGGCGCGGACACCCTTCGCTTTGAAGTTGGCGAAGATACCATCCTTCTTTCGAGTGATGTTGATAAAGCGGATGAGGTTATTTTGCGATAGGTTTGTCATGGGTCACCGGTGATTAAAATTGACCAAAATGTTACCCCATATTCTCCTCATTGTCAACTTGCTAGAAAAAAATAGAATTGCTAAACTCTACTCCCTCAACAGGAGGAAGTTATGATTTATCTTCTCGTTCTATTTTTTCTTCCCTTAGCAGCCTCTGTTAGTCAAGAGCCCTTAAGAGTGTTAGTTGAGGAGGAGTTGAAGTACTCTCCCAGCTTTTTTTCACGCTCCTACCACGTCGTAGTCGGGCAGCTGGATGAGGTGGCTACAGCGGAGGCGGCAGAAGCTTTGAAAGAGCGAGCCAAAGAGCTGATTACTGGCTATAACTACAGCGTAGTTTTTACTAGGGTGAAGGAGGAGATTGATCATCAGCCGCAATATGTCACTTTCTGCACGCTCCATAACGGTAAACGATCTCTCGTGGCTCACTCTGCCAGCTCAACAGTGGAGGCAGATGAAGAGATGCTCTCCTATCGCCAGGCGGTCATTGCCGCTTTAGAACAGCTTGACGAGAGCCCTTTTAAGAGGTTATAGCAAATAGTTATGATGGCAGCCCTCTTTTTTCTTCTCTTCTTGATGGTTCTTTTTGTGATGATGGGCCGCCGTAACGTAGCGATTTTTCTCTTTTTGATTAACCTAGGCTTATCAATTGCGATGACGATGCACCATGTTACAGAGACATTAGATATTAATTTATGAAGCTTAGCAACGCGATAAATTCCCTTTGGATTCTGATCTACTGCAGTATCATCGCCGCCGCCTTTGGGGTTCAAATATTTGCCCACGAGGAGCCCTGCCCTCTCTGTTATCTGCAGAGAATCGGGATGATTTTGGTTTCGACGGGTGCCCTTTTAAACCTTCATTTTGGCCTGCGAAACAGCCACCTCGCCCTCTCTTTACTTGGAGCGCTTTTTGGCGGCTCTGTGGCTTTACGTCAGATTGCAATCCACGCCTGCCCCGGATCATCCACTTTTGGAGAGCCGATCTGGGGGCTAAGCCTCTACAGCTGGTCCTTTCTCACATTTATTGCCTCAATTTTTATGGTAATCTTGCTTCTTCTCGTCTACCAAAAAGAGAAGAAAGGGTTCACAGAGATTGGCGCCGGGACCAAGTTTGTCACCCTTATTTTTCTCTTTGTTGTGGCGGCTAATGTCGTCTCAGCGCTTCTGACCTGCGGGTTAGGGGCCTGCTAAGCTTCTCTTCTTTTTTCTGAGAGAAAGAGTGCGAGGATAAAGAGCGCTGTCGGGATTAGGAAGGCGTACTCGAAAAGAGTGGCCAAGGAGATCTCCTTTAAAAGGGCGCCGCCACCCCATGCGGCGATTCCATAGCCCGCCATGTATGTTGCCAGAAGAAGGCCAGAAACTGTAGAAGCGTTAGAGCTAAAGGTCTTCTCAGCCTGTTCGAAGGCGAGAGGGAAGCAGGCCGAGCAGCCGAGCCCTGTGATCGCAAAGGCTAAGTAGGTGGGGTCGATCTCACTTAAGTTGGCAACGAGTAGATAGCCAAGAATCATGATGAGGGGAAGAATAGGCAAGATATGACGCGCCGAAACCTTCCAGGCAAGGAGGGAGACGGCAATTCTTCCGACAGTCACAGCTCCCCAGAAGATCGAAAGGGCGATAGAGGCGCTTTTGGCGGGGAGGTTTTTTACCTCTTTAGAGAGGAGGAGCCCCCAGTTGCCGATAAGGGTCTCTGCCATTCCATAAAGAAGCATAAAGAGAAGCAAGAGAAGAAGTGTGGGAGAAAGTCTAAGCTTTCCCTTCGCTTGATTGTTGATTGAGGTGATCTGGGGAAGAGCCCACCACATGATGAGGGCTAAGATGAGTAGAATAGAGAGTAGCAGGAGGGGGTCGACCCAAAAATATCCTGTCGCAGTGAAGTAGGAGAGCAGAAGCGGAGCGGCGGCCGTTCCTAAGCCGAGCATTCCATGCAAAAAGACAATCGCTGTCGCAAATTTCTCAGGAAAATAGTAGAGAACCCAGGCGTTGAGGGTGGTGATGGTGGCGCCAAAGCCCAAACCGACGAAGCCCATGGCAATCATCAAGGTGGTATAATCAAGGGTTCGGCTCTTTAAGGTCAGTGCGCTTGAGGAGAAGAGCCCCATTCCTATACTTAAGCAGACGAGTCCGAAGAGATAGACGAGGTTGAGCCCTTTTTCTTGGGCTAGCCGTCCGCCCACAAGGGCGCTTACCATCGCACCTATGATCATGGGGATAAAGAGCGAGCCATACTGCTCAGCGCTTAGGCCCTGCATCAGAGGATTAGTTAAAAGGGCGCTAGCGGCCGGCGGGGTGACAAAGACGACGCCTGTTAAAAAGGCAGAAAGGTAGATGAGCAGCTTGGCAAGGATAACCTTCATAAGATTATCCTATAACTAAAAACGCTGGATGAATTCCACTTCAAATTTATCGTAGCGATGATTTCCTGCTCCGATGCGGCTATCAATCGAGCGGGAGAACTCAAATTTGACGTCGACAGATAGGCCATCTGTTATCGCATAGAGAAGTTCTAGGTGGAGGCCTTTGAAGTTTGCATTGCCACGGCGGTTTCCGGAAAAAGATTCTTTCTTAATATTCCCACGGCCAATACCGCGGATATCACAGTCGGGAACTGCCTGAGCCTCAACCCATTGGTAGTTACAGTCAAAGGAGAAGTCGCCCTCTTTCTTCACCTCGCCATAGATGAAGCCGAGATACCAAGCTGAGTTTTCCTTGTCGGGGTTAAGCTCGTTCGCATGGTCAGGAGGAGGCTCGCCTTCGGGAAAATCAGCTTCTGAAAGCTCTAAAAAGGTGACTCTTTTGGCGCAGAAATTGTGGACAACGGCGCCATAGAAATTAAGCTTTTTCCCCATGATTGGTTCGTGAAAGTTATAGTCTAGCGTCATCTGTCCATTGCAAAAGCGCCAGCCGAGAGGATCTTCAACTCCGCAGCGATTCGGCTTTCTATTGCGCCAGTTGATGAATGAGAGCTTAAAGTCAAATCCGCTATCTAAGATGTTGAAGATCGCCCCCTGTCCTATGAGGCCGTAATAGTAAGATATTTGGTCGGTGCTAAAGATCATCGTTTTTAAAGAGATATCAGATGAGCGACCCTTCTCATATTCACCAATGATATGGTTGTATCGAGCAAAAAAGCCGTCAGCGCGCGCCTTATACTGAATTCTTGAGTCGAAGTTGTAGTAGAGCGCCTTTCGACCCAGCTCGATATCTATCTTTTTGTTCTCGCCACGCCAGACAATCATACCCATATAGGCGCGCTTTAAGCAGATGACGTTGGAGATGCCGCTTCCATAGAGGAGCTGAGAGGAGTTTTCCGACTCGTTACATTTGTCTTGAATGCGTTCAATTCCGAAGACGTTAGCAAACTCGAAGTTGGCAAAGCCCCAATAGTCTTCGCATTTGTAGTCCATCATCAAGTTGACTTTGGCCTCCATCTGGTCGGCGACGATATGAACGCCGTCGCGATCTCTAGCTCCGCGGCCGCGCAAAGGTGTATCACCTTCGCGCTCCTCTCTCCAGAGCCAATCGGCTCTCACATCTCCAAAAACACGCAAGTTCTTCGCCTTCTCAATGAAAGGAATCGACCGTTTACTGTTAGTGAAAAGGTCAATTAGGGGGAAGTCTGTATTCGAAAAGAGCTTATCGTCGCAGTCAGCAAGAAGCGTTGTGCTTAAGACTAACGAAGAGAGGTAGATGTTAAAGATCTTTTTCATTGCTTTTTAGAAGGCGTAGATTGCTTGTAACCTAAAGAGTGAGTAGTCGTGGTCACCGCCTAAGTTTTTGTCAATCGGCGTCGAGAACTGGAAGAGAGCGTCGAGGCTTAAGTTGTCGCTGATGGCGTAGAGTGCCTCGAAGCGCCACCCTTTGTAGTTTCCGCAGCCTCTGGCATCTTTTGGATCGGTCGCTAAGATGAAGCTCTCTTGGAGAACGTTTCCTCTGCCGATACCGCTGATGTCGCGTCCCGGAATCGCCTGAGCCTGCACATACTGATATGAGACATCTAACGACCAGTCACCCGCCTCACAGACCTGCCCGATCAAAGCTCCAGCATACCAAGCTAAGTTCTGCTTGCTGCTCAGGTTTACATCTGTATCATCCTGCTCTAGATCTTTAAACAGCTTAGAGAGGGGCGCTGCTGCGCTGTTGATCAGTCCTGCAGCAAAAAGTTTAACTTTGTAGCAGGTATATTCAGGATTTAACCAGTAGTTCACCGTTAGCTGAGAGTTGTCGAAGCGGTTTCCGAGTGCGTTCGAGACGCCGCAGCGGTTGGGTCCATGTTTTGACCAGGTGATGAAAGAGTAGAGAAGGTCAATACTGCAGTTGGCGATGTTAAGATACCCGGTCTCTCCGACAAAGGCGAAGTGGTGAGATCTCTCATCTACAGTAAAAGGACCACAGTTGAGGTAGATGTCACTTACATCACAGACGTTATAGGCAAAGCGGAAGAGGGCCCCATCAAAGCGCTCTCTAAACTGAATATAGGAGTTAAAGACGCTCCAGAGTGGGCGCCTTCCTAGTTCAATATCGAAGCGGAAGCAGCCATCTGCGATGACGTTGTATCCAAGGTAAGCCTTTCTTAAGCAGAGGTTTTCACAGCATCCACTTCCGCGACAGGCATCTTTATCTTTATTACAGGGGCGGTTGCTATCAATGCCTGCGGTATTGGCAAATTCGATCCAAGCGACAGCCCAGGAGCGGTCACAGGCGTAGTCGACGTAGAGGTTATACTCAATTTCAAAAACATCTTTGGGAAAGCAGCATTTTGAACATTTGCCTGTCTCTGAATCGATACAGGTGCAGGGATCTTTATCTCCACATTTACAGAGGGCCTCGAGCTGCTTATCAGTTGGGATCGCGCCCGGTTTGCGCAGATCAAAACCCATGATTTTCTCTTCGATATGACCCCAACCGGCACGCACATCGCCGCTGTTCGAGAGGCTGGGCCCCTTATCCTTCAGTGGAATGCTTCTCTTGCTGTTGACATAGTCCATCACTACAGGGTAGTCGACCTGCGCCTTTCCTCTTCCACATCCGCCGTTGGCTCCTCCCCCTCCTCCGGAGCAGCAGCCACCGCCGCCGCAAGCTGAGAAAAGATTTGCTGTCACGAGACAGAGGGTTGAAAAAAGAATCAGGGGTCGAAAAACTATCATGAACTATCCAGTCGATAAAAATAGAAAATAAGATACCTCGAAGAGCGCATTATTGTAAAGCGCCCTTCGGATTAGAGAGTGTTACTCCTCTATAGAGGAGTCGATAGGTGTCAACTCACCAATTTTTTCCCAAGAGGGATCTGGCTCCATCACGACAGCGACGTAGGAGTCGGTTGTCTGTTTTGCGTAGCAGCAATTGCTTGATGCAAGATGTGCGCAGACCTGTTCGGGGGTTAGGTAGTAGAGACCGCCGGAGAGGGCATCAACAGCCAACCCAATGAAGCCACCGAAAATAATATTTCCAAATACCCAGGCGCTCATCTCTTTCGAACAGAGGATTTGATAGGGTTGATACCCTTCCAGTTCAATCATGATGTTGTGGTTGCTGCCGCGAGAGAGATTGACGCATACAGGGGTGTTTCCCATGAATATGTTGTCAACCCAGACGTTAGCGCAAGAGGGGTCACTGGAGATTCCAATTGATTGACGCGTGCCATGGACAATGGTGGCGCATGAAGTGGTTAACATAATAAGAGCTAAGCTCAAAGAAAATATCTTTTTCATCTGTCAAATCCTAAGTTTTTTTGAATAAAGGGCGTATTAATCCTATAGGCTTTGACTATTTTTTGACAAAGATTAGAGGAACTTGCAAAATTGCTTTGCCTGGAAAAAATGGGGATTTTAAAGCATATTTCGATTGACAGCGAAGCTGCCACGGTCAATTCGACGAGGTCGACCCTTGAGGGGCGATTGAGGAGAAGAGACGAAAATAGGCTTTAAAAGGGCATTTTTAACGGGCGAATGAGTTTTGCAAGTCCCTCATTAGATAGATTTATCTGTCCAAAAAGTTTACGACAGCCTCATGGGCCTTTTTGTCATAGACGATGCCGATGTGGCCGCTGTCGGTCTCGACGGCATGATCAGATCCTCTCTCGAGGAGCGTTTTTTTCTTGTGACCCATCAGGATGTCATACTTAGCGATGACGTTGTAAAGCCGATTTACAGAATCGGCGATTTCTAGGGATCTAAGGTCCATCGCGTCGCTTTGCAAAGCTACAGTTACAAGTTTACCAATATTAGGATAGGCTCGATCTTCGGGTGTTAGACTGTGACGATGGAGAACCAGGTCACCTTTGCTGATGTGGGATGTCTCTTCTGTAAACATAGCACAGAGGGCGTGGTTACTTCCCATTGAGTGGGCAACAAGATCCACTTTGGGAGACTCTTCTTTAAAGGTCTCTAGATACTGTTGACGAATCTCTTCAACGCGCTGTTGAATATGTTTTCGACTCTCGTCAGTAGGTATAGATTTAGGCATCTCGATCGTAAAGACGGCGCGACCACTCTCCATGATTCTTTGCTCTAGATCATTTAGATATCTCCAAGACCCTACAAGGCCCGGGATAATGAGGACCGGCGCTTTTCCCTTATGCTCGGGTTTAAATTGATCTAATCCATACGACTTGGAGCTTTTACGAAATCTGATATGTTCATAGAAACCCGCGCGAGCTAGGGTGTGCGGCTCGAGGAGTAGGGTGCCAAACAGTTTGCCCAAGGGGCGTAGACGTATAGCATCAAATGCCTTGACCATCAGTTCGTTGGCTCTAAAGAAGAGCTTATAGATCCGGTTATAAACTATCTTTAGAGGTTTAAACTCTCTAAAACTATCTGTTATGCCTGCTGTGGGGCCGATTTTTATGTTCATAAGAGAGTTATTGTAGCAAAGCTCTGTTAGAGCAATATAAAGATTTTATGAATATTCTTCTGGCTTTACATAGACACCCCAGTCCGGTTTTTTTCGGCTGCCATCAAGCCACTTTTTCCAGTCATTCATTGGGTAGCCGTTGACGCCTAGGGGGTCGATGCGCCAAAACTCGAGCTCTAGGGAGGTGGGGTTGACTAAGAAGGCGAAATGGTTGGCCACCCAGTTGGTGTCGGCGAAGATGGCTGGGGCTGGGGGAAGGAGTAAAAGGTCGCGCATCGCTCTAATCACCTTTTCTTGGGGATTATAGGGGAAGGTTACCTGCCCTTTTTCTTGGATCAGAAGCGTTAGCGCTAGCTTTAACATAGCCTCTGCTGAGACCACCTCAAAGTGGTGGCTGTGGCTGAGGAGGTTGGCAATTTTCTCCTCTAGGCCGACCACTGGTATCAAATCCGCTTTTTCGATTACTTGGTAGAGCTTCTCTTTAAATTGATAGGCGCGCGTATAGGGTATGTTGCGGTAGAGGAGGGAGTCGATCTCTCCATAATCGATGAATTGATTCGCAAAGACACTTAAAGCTCTATCTTTTTCGAGGCGACTCTTAACCTCCTCCTTAAATTCCTGGGGTGAGAGCGAGGCGGGTAAGCTTTGAAAAGTTTCATCAAAGTGAGGGCGCACCATTCCAGGCAGCTGAGCGCGCACCTTTTGGATTAGATCAGACATCATCTCCCTATCGAGGCGAAGAGGGCGATAGAACTCCTGCTGAGGTATCAAGAAGCTGTCGCGCACATAACTGTAGGTAAACTCTTCGCTTTGCCAGCTGTTTGAAAAGGGCTTGAGCCAGGGAAGAAGGCGAAAGGCGTGGGTAGGGGAGTGAGTCAGCAAAGAGCGATCAACCATATTGTCAGGCATCTCTTTAATCAGGTCAGCTGCGAAGACGAATAGCTCATGAGGCGACTCAACCCAGCGGCTTTTCTCTTTTGGCTTGTCAGGATTGCAAAAGTAGTTACTCACCAAGCTTGCCATACCGCCGCCCGAGGTGTAGGCCCACGGTTTGGCGGCAATTTTGTCTAGGTTGTCAAGCGGCTTTGCAACGACCGGGGTTCGATGTTGGATCGCCATGCGGCGAAAGGCGCTTTCGATAAATTCGTCGCGTTTGATCTGCAAAGAGATCTGTGTGATCACTTCGCTAACCTCTTTTTCAATCCCTTTGATTTCAGGGTCTTCTTGGAGTTGATGCTCGCAGGCGATAAAAAATTGATCGAGAGAGGAGGTAAAGTCTTGGTAATTTTTCACAAAGGTCCACTGTGCGCTGCTGCTGCGACCATGTTTGTAGAGGAGGCGAAAGCCCGCCGGTGAGTCGTCGTAGGGGCCGGCGCTCACGTCGTGGAGGTCGGGGTCGTAAACCTCTTGAAAGTAGGTGGGGAAAAGTTCGATGAAGCGGTCCACGAGATGGTTGAGCAGATTGGCCAATTTCTGCGCATTTTGATGCTCTAGGTTTCGCATCTCTTCGAAGGTGTTATATTCATTGCGCTTTCTTTGATAATCAGCACGCACCCAGCGCGCCTCCTCCTCAGATGAGGCGCTCTTAAATCGCCCTTCGGCTAGCATGAGCTGATGGTAGAGCATCTTATACTCCTCCTGGAGATCCTCTACCCTGCGGTTCTTCTCCTCCAGCTGCATCGCGATTGTTTTGTGCATCGCCTCGCCAATGCCCCCCTCTTCACGAGGGTCGAGCCCTAAAGAGCTGTAGAGGTTCCATTTGGAGAAGTTGGCCTTCGTTTCGGCGAAGGAGGCGAGTGAGAACTCCCACGCTTTTAAAAGAGGGTTGTCTGTAAAGCCAACAAATACCTCTTTGCCCTGCTCGAGAAGCTGATAGTATAGGGCGGCTCTATCACGTAGAGATTTCCCCTCGCGGCTGCCGCGTGCTGTCGTGACCAGTAGATCGGAGTAGATCATCTGTTTGGGGCGGTTGGCATACTCTTCAAGATCTTTCTTTGTCAGCTCCAGATCCTTCATCAAACAGAGCTTCATCACGTCTTCAACCGTCAAAGTGATCTCTTGATAGCGATTGACCAAATCTTGCAGCGTCTCTTCCAGTCTCTTTAAAAGAGCGTGTTCCTCTTCTGGGTCGATCAGCTGCATGGCGATAAAGGATTGCTGAAGCCCCGGTGAGCTTGAGGCCTTTTCAAAAGGAATGGGGTTTCTAGCGCTGAAATTGAGGGGGCGATTCAAATCGCCAATCCCAAAGCTAGCGCTTAAGGGAACTTCGTAACTGACCCCTTCAAAGGTGCGTTGAATGCGGCCTGTTGCTAAGAGTTCTTGGATGTCGCGTAGCAGATACTGCGGATGTTCCTCTTGAATAACGAGGGCGGGCGCCGTGGCAAAACAGGAGCCGATGCTCTGTCTTAAAGGGGTAAGCCAGGCGATCAAAGCCGCTTTCGTTGCGTGTTGGCGAGTCAGCTTGGCATGAGCGTCGAGTTGAAGGCTCTTGCGGATCAGATTATCGGCAATCGGGTGGTTATCCGGGGGGTGGATAGAGCTTAAGAGCTGTCCCAGCTCTCTATTTTCTCGAAGCTTTTTTAGAACGTTGAGTTGATGCTCACGCCCCTTGGCGTCAAGCTCTCGTCCCGGTCCGGCCCAAAAGAGGTTCTTCTCCAGCTCTTTGATCATCGGATCGAGGATGTCAAAAGGCACCTCGGCCTTTTCATTGACGAGGGTGTCAGCCATCACCTCGGCCAGGCGCAAAAGCCGCGTCGACGAGCTGCTCTGAATATTTGACTGGTCAAGGGCTTTTGAGAGCTCCAAATGGGGGTTAGCTAGAAAGGGAAAGTGCAATTTTTTGTTATTTTGCAGCGCCTTTTCAAAAGCTTCACGGTATAAACCCTCAACATTTAGGAGATCTTCTTGCATGACCTCAATGTATAAGTTAATATCTTCCCAAATCAAGGAGTAGTTGTTATGTGGGTGATTCTTAAAGATGGATCAAAATTTGAGATGAGCGAGGGCGCCTCATGTCAGGATCTAGCAAGAGAACTTAAACAGACTGCTCCCGAGCAGGCGGTTGCCGTCTCAATCAATGGCGAGCTGGTCGATATGAGCTCCTCTCTGAACGAGGGAGATCGCGTTCTTTTCTTCAATTTTGATGATAAAGAGGGAAAAGAGGTCTATTGGCACTCTTCAGCCCACGTGCTGGCGCAGGCGGTTTTAAGACTCTACCCTGAGGCGAAGCCTACGATTGGTCCGCCGATCGAACATGGCTTCTACTACGATTTCGCCAACTTAAAAATTTCTGATACCGACTTTAAGCGCATCGAAGAGGAGATGCAGAAGATCGTTAAGGAGAACTACGAGACAAGCCGCGAGGATATCTCCACAAAAAATGAGGCGCTCGCGCTCTTCAAAGATAACCCCTACAAGTGCGAAATCATTGAGGAGATCCCGGAAGGAAATCCCTTAAGCGGCTACCGTCAAGGAGAGTTTTTTGACCTCTGCCGCGGCCCCCACATTCCTAATTTAGGGAAGATCAAGGCTCTTAAGATCTTAAAAACATCCGGCGCCTACTGGAGAGGCGATAGCGAAAAGGAGATGCTGACCCGCATCTACGCCATCACCTTCCCTGACCGCAAGCAGCTAAAAGAGTACCTCCACTTCCTTGAAGAGGCAAAAAAGCGTGACCATAAGATCATTGGACCAAAGCTCAACCTCTTTTCGCTTCATGAAGAGGCGGCCGGTATGCCCTTTATCCACCCTAGAGGGATGCGCATATGGCATGAACTGACCGGCTTTATTCGCAATTTGATGGATAGGGCGGATTACGTAGAGATTAAAACGCCCTCCCTGATGCGCCAAGATCTCTGGGAGCGCTCAGGCCACTGGTATCACTACAAAGAAAATATGTTCTTCTCCCAAATTGAGGAGAGAGAATTTGCTGTAAAGCCAATGAACTGCCCCGGCTGCATGCTCTTCTACAAGACTCAGGTGCATAGCTACCGCGAGCTGCCCTACCGCGTCGCGGAGATCGGCAACGTTCATCGCTACGAACCCTCCGGATCGCTTTCAGGGCTCTTTCGCGTTCGCAGTTTCCATCAAGATGATGCCCACATCTTTATGACCGAAGAGCATATCAAAGATGAGATCTTAAAGGTCATCGCCATGGCTGATGAGGTCTACTCAACGTTTGGCCTCACCTACAAGCTTGAGCTCTCGACAAGACCCGAAGAGGGAACCATCGGCACTGACCATGAGTGGAAGGTGGCTACAGAGGGGTTGAGAGCTGCTTTGGAGGCGACAGGGAAGCCATATCGCGTCAACGAGGGCGACG
>JAJFMK010000308.1 GCA_021772215.1 Chlamydiota bacterium
TTATCGCCGAGACAATCCAAACCCGCTTTGCCGGGATGAATCCCCATATGACCAATTATGAGCTCCTTAACTCTTTAAAAGAGAAAAAGTTGGAGCCCGCCCTCCTCGATGAGATGAATCATTTTTTTCAGCTTTCAAACAAGGCGCGCTTTGGGCCCAAAGGAATTGAAAAGTCTGAGGAAAAGGTGGCCGATCAGCTCGGCCGAAAGATCTTAAAAAGACTTTAAACGTTAAGGGAGAGGGGACTACGTCGCTGTTTGAATTTGGGGGAATGAATCGATTTCATCTTTGCAAGATGTTGTGCTCCACTAGCTCCCGCGTTTTGCGAAAGCAGGAAGACAAAGCCCATAGAGGCTAACAAAAGAAATGAAACTAAAGACCTCATTTTGCTCTCCTGGTTTTTACCCTTTATACCACATCTCAATCATTTTTTTCCAGTTCACTCATAACCAATCAGTTGCACAACAAGCCAGTAATTTTTATTTGAGCATTTCCTATAAAAAGGAACTCTTTCCCAATCACTCTCAAAAGATCTCACTACAAGAGATAGAGCATGCAAAAATATCTATCTCTGTTTCTCTGTGCCTTTGTGTTTATATTTCTTCAACAGGTTGCAGAGAACCTGTGCTCTGAAGAACCTTAAAGCCCGCAATGGCTTTTAATTGACTGACATTCAATATGTTAAATGAAAATACAGAGGAACAGAGGGAAATTTATTCTTTTTAGAGGGACTTGCAAAATTGCTTTGCCTGGAAAAAATGGGGATTTTAAAGCATATTTCGAGTGACAGCGAAGCTGCCACGGTCAATTCGACAAGGTCGACCCTTCAGGGTCGATTGAGGAGAAGAGACGAAAATAGGCTTTAAAAGGGCATTTTTAACGGGCGAATGAGTTTTGCAAGTCCCTCTTTAGTTTAGACATTTTAGATGAAGGATTGTGGCCTGAATTTGGGCAAAAAAAAACGGGAGCCAAGGGGCTCCCGTTCAAGACTATCGGTTTGTCTTCTAGAGACTAGAAGTCGATAGTTGCCGCAAACACGATACCGTAGAAGTATAGGTTGCCTGATGGTGAGTTGTCTACAACGTTAGAGAAAGAAGGAGAAGCTAGGCTCCTTAGCTTGTTGTAGTCAAACCAGCAGTGATGCTCCCAGCCAAGCTTTAGTGTGAAAGCGTTGCGCTCGCAGTTAACAGCTTGTCTCCAGCGTAGACCAAACTCGATGTCCGCACCTGCTAGCAAGCAGTTGTGGTTGTCATGCTTAGTGTGGCTGACTCTAACAGCAGAATTAGCACCAGTGCTTGTTCCATCAACAAATGTGATCTCATCCTTTTGGTTGATCTCATATTCACCGTAGATCAATGATCCTGTCGCATTTCCGTAGAAAGCAAGACCGCATCCAAAGCCGAAAGTGGACTGAAGACCAGCGATCAAACCAGTACCTTTGAAGTCGTTCTTCATTTTAACATACTCTTTTAGATCAAGAGCTTCATTGCCAGATCCACTAGCTGTTCCTTGAGCTACAGTGTCAATGTTATAGCGCTCTTCAATAAAAATAGAACGAAGACCAGCGTAAGGTCTTAAAGTGACACAGCGGCCAACTAGAAACTCTCTAGCGAACTCAAGATCTACCTGGTTGAAATGAATTTTCCAGTCTGTGCAGACTTTCCACATTTCAAAGTCAGTAGGGTAGTAGACATCAACAATTGTTGAGTATGCAGGAGCAAAAACTGATCCTAGAGCATAGTCGCCACCGAAGTCAGGGTAACTATCAAATTGACCAGAAATACAGCTTCCGCAGTTATCCGTTCTATAGTGTGTGAAGCGAAGACCCACTTCCCAGCAGTCGCAAGGCAGTCTATAGCCAATACCAACGCGGAAACCAGCGTCCCACTCAAACTTTGGATTCTTCACAGTACCATCAAGGCAACCCATCAGGTCGAATGAATCAAATCCAAAACTATCTGTTACTCTCAATGAGTATACGCTTCCGTAGGAGATGCCCTCTTGGCATGGCTTCCAGTATAGAAACTCAATATCAGCGAACCAACCGCAGCAATCTTCAAAAAAGACCGGTGGGTTGTAAGCGTAGCCATAGCATGGCTCAGGGGTGTCACAGCAGCAGTCGGTAGCGCACCCAGGCATTACCGTAACCTGACCACTTCTTGTATAATCAGCATGGAGACCTCCAACTGCTATCGTAGCGATAGCTAGTGTAGCCCAAGCCTTCATCATGAAAGACTTCATCCTTATATCTCCTTTTAGGGTTCTAATGAAGTTCAAAATAAACTCTTATCTTTGCAAATCTGCTCTTTTTTGTCGCCAAAAAAAAGAAAATTCGCTTCCAGAGTGACTTCTGAGGCATCATTAAAAAGAGACCTCGCCACTCCAAAATGTTGTTAAACCTGTTGATAATGAAGCTACCTAATTAAATGCAAACAATTTCCATAAATTTAGGTCGTTTCTCTTTTTTTTATTTTTTCGATTCAGCTCAATTTTTCTTCTCTTTGGGACGAAATACCCAGGTGAGCAGTGGTAAAAAAGCTAATGTTAATAATGTGGAGCTCACAAGACCGCCAATCACCACAATCGCGATCGGTTTTTGCACTTCAGCTCCCGCTCCCGTAGCTAATGACATCGGTAAAAAGCCTAAAGAGGCTACTAGCGCGGTGATCAAAACAGGTCTTAAACGAATCGTTCCCGCCTGCAAAATAGCCTCTTTGAGATTGACACCACTCTCGTTGATCTGTTTGATAGCGGTCACCAAAACCAGTCCATTGAGCACGGAAATTCCCGAAACCGCAATACAGCCGACGGCAGCTGAGATTGAAAAGGGCATTCCTGTAAGCCAAAGGGCGATGATACCTCCCGTTAAGGCCAGAGGAACACCGGTGAAGACCAAAAGGGCGTAGCGAAGTGAGTGGAGAGCGGAGTAGAGAAGAATAAAGATGAGGAGAAAACAGACAGGCAGCACATAAGATAGCCGCTCTTTTCCAGAGAGAAGATGCTGAAACTGTCCTCCATACGAGATCCAGTAACCGGCGGGAATCACCACCTCTTTATCGATGCGCCTTTGCGCCTCGTCAACAAAGGAGCCTAGATCTCGGCCACGCACATTGCTCTGCACCACCATCAACCGCTTCCCATCTTCACGACTAATCTGGTTGAGTCCCTCCTTTAAAACAAGCGATCCAAACTCCCTTAAGGGAAGGTAGAGAGGAGCAGCCCCCTCTTCACTAGGAGGTAGCGGCACAGGAAGATTTTCTAAGAGGGCAATATCATGACGCAAACTCTCGGGAAGTCGCACGATCACCTCAAACTGGCGATCTCCCTCATAGAGATCACCCGCCCGTTTTCCTCCGATTGCAATTTCGATGAGATCGAAGATCTGATGGATATTAAGGCCAAAGCGGCTGATCGCCACCCGGTCGGGAATAAACTCAAGCGTTGGCAACCCATCGACAGGTTCGACAATCACATCGCACGCACCATCGATCTCCTCTAAGAGGTGGCCAATCTTATCGGCCGTCTCTGTCAAAAGAGCGTAGTCGTCGCCAAAGACACGCACAGCCAGATCGGCCTTCACACCGGCGATTAGCTCATTGAAGCGCATCTCGATCGGCTGGGTGAATTCAAACTGGTTTCCGGTCAATTTATCAAGGCGCTCACTAAGCTGATCGATCAGCTCCACCTTTGTCAGCTTAGGGTTGGGCCACTCCTCTTTAGGCCTTAACATCACCAGAGTATCAGAAGCATCAGGGGGCATCGGATCGGAGGCCATCTCAGCCGTTCCGGTCTTAGAGAAGACAAACTCCACCTCTGGAAATTCATTAATGGCGAGCTCCACCTGCTTTTGCATCTCGGTCGCCTGTGTCAAAGAGGTGGAGGGGATGCGCGTCACCTGAACCGCAATATCCTGCTCATCCAAAGTGGGAATAAATTCTTGACCTAAGCCTTGAAAGAGGAAAAAGGAGAGCAGAACGCAGGAAAAACCGACGGCAAGAACCTTTTTTGGCTGCTCGAGTGCATCTTCGATAAATTGACGGTAACGCGATTTTAACCACTCCATCCAATTCATCTGGTTCTCTTTTCCTTCCCCGCGAACAAAGATGGCACACATCGCAGGAACAAAGGTGATCGAGAGCAAGAAGGCGAAGAGGAGGGCAAAGATCACCGTCGCCGCCATCGGATGGAACATCTTCCCTTCTACCCCATTTAATGTAAGAAGGGGAATATATACTGTGATGATAATCGCCTGGCCAAAGACAGTGGGACGAACCATCTCAATCGTCGCCTCCTTCACCTCACTTAGGCGTTCACTTAAGCTGAGCATCCGCCCAAGAGAGCCCCTCTTCTCTTTGAGGCGCCTTTGGCAGTTCTCAACGATGATCACGGCGCCGTCGACGATCAGGCCGAAGTCGATCGCCCCAAGACTCATCAAATTGCCACTAATCTTTGACTGCACCATCCCAAAGGCGGTGAAAAGCATCGACAAAGGGATAACTAAAGCTGTGATACAGGCGGCGCGAAAGTCTCCTAAAAAGAGGAAGAGGACCACGATAACGAGTATCGCTCCCTCAACTAAGTTATCGCGTACAGTGCGGATCGTCGCATCGATGAGCTTCATGCGATTCAAAACCGGCTTAACGGTCACACCGGGAGGCAGAGACTTCGCCACCTCTTTGAGCTTACTATCGACAGATGTAGCAACAGTGCGGCTATTTTCTCCTACAAGCATCATCGCTGTTCCGATCACCACCTCTTTGCCATTTTCCGATGAAGATCCTGAGCGAAGCTCGCGGCCAAGCCCCACTTCAGCCACATCCGCAATATAGATGGGCGCTCCCTCTTTCGTAGTGATTACAATCGACTCAATTTCCTCAATGGAACTGATGCGGCCATCTGCTTTGACAATAAAGGCCTCGCCGCCACTTTCAACAAATCCAGCGCCGATATTGACATTGTTCTTCTCAATAGCATCGGCGATATTTTCAAATGTAATCCCCAAAGCCAAAAGCTGTTGCGGGTCGGGCTGCACATGGTACTGTCTAACGAAGCCGCCGCTTGAGTCAACGCCGGCGAGTCCCTTAATCCTTTTAAGTTGCGGGCGAATGATCCAGTCCTGGACGGTGCGCAAATAGGAGGCGAGCTCTACTTCCCCTCGGAGGCGCTGTCCCTCAGGTGTCAGGTAAGAGCCATCCTTTTGCCAACCCGGCGTGGAGTATTTGATCGGCTCCTTCCACTCCACGGTCCACATATAGACCTCGCCAAGACCCGTTGAGATCGGTCCCATCTTCGGCTCGACGCCATGCGGAATCGACTCCCTCGCCTCGGTAAGCCTCTCAGCGATCTGCTGTCTTGCAAAATAGATATCGACATGATCTTCAAAAATCGCCGTCACCTGTGAGAAGCTGTTTCTCGACAACGAGCGCGTCCCCTCGAGGCCGGGGATGCCGCTTAAAGCCATCTCAATGGGAAAGGTGACCTGTTTTTCCATCTGCTCCGGCGAGTAGCCGGGGGCGAAGCTATTGATCTGCACCTGATTATTTGTGATGTCAGGCACCGCATCGATCGGCAGATTTTTTAAGGAGAGAAACCCTATAAATGCAGCCACCACGGTTAAGATGATGACAATCTCTTTCCTCTCAATAGAGAACCGAAGAATTCGCTCAAACATGTCAATTTAGCTTTAGGTTAAGATTAATGGTGGTGGCCGCCGCCCCCTCCCTCACTTTGGGTCATCTGCGCCTTAATCAGAAATGCGTTACCTGTCACAATCTGCGCACCCTCTTCGAGGTCGCCGAGAATTTCGACATAGCGATTATCAGATCGTCCAAGGCAGACCTCTTTTGCTTCGATTCCCTCACTATTTCGGACAAAGATCACACTGCAGCCCTCATAGTTTTTCACCGCCTCTTTAGCCACAGCGAGAGGCACCATCTTTTCAGAGGTGATGATTCGTGCAGAAATATAGTTTCCCGGAATCCAGAGTCGCTCCTCATTCGGTAGGCGGCAGCGCGCCTTACCCAAACGTGTCTTTTTGTCCATCGTGGGAGAGACTGAATCGATCACTCCTTCCCCCTCAAAGCAGCCATTAATTGCCGAGACGATACAGCGCTGTCCCAATTTGACCCGCTGTCTATCTTTGGGCGAGACGGTGAGCTCTACATGGAGGTTGTCTATATCGGAGATTAAAAAGGCCTCCTTACTTGAGCCGACCAGTTCGCCTACGGTCAATGAAACTTTAATATTGGTGCCGTCGATGGGGCTTTTTAGAGGGTAGAGTGAGTAGGGTTTATCGGTATTGGTCACCACCTCTTCGATCTCTTCATCACTTAAACCGAGCCCCTGCAGCTTCTGCCTTGCAACAGTCACCTCCACTTGCGCCTCTTCGTAGTCGCACTTCACCTTTAGATACTCTCGTTGAGGGGTGTACTGCTTTTCATTTAGGCTCTTCTCACTTTCAAAGACCGCTTG
>JAJFMK010000309.1 GCA_021772215.1 Chlamydiota bacterium
GGTGATTTACTCTTAAACACTCTTCCAAAAGCTTTACGGACTTTGACCACTCTTTTTTTGAAATAGTCGCATCACACTGCTTTTTCGAGAGGGACCACTCGCACCTCACCCTAAAGATCTTAATCGCTTTTAGGATGAATTGCAAGGAAGAAATCAGCTCTGTCCCAATGACCTCCTCTGTCCCGAAGCAGCTATGGACATCTTGCGTTGGCCAGGAGGTTGCAAAAGGATCAAGCAAATCTTTTAACTGAAGCTCATATGGAACGCTTCCCACTTCAAAAACCCTTGTCGCACCGCGCTTTCCTTCGGCAAGCTTAGCATGCCAAAGAACCTGCGCAGGTAGATCAATGGAGTCATTAAAGGGGTGAATACTAGGTGTCACTACTGCGCTATAGCCAAGCTTCGTAGATTGCTTTTCGATCCAATCGCTAAAGCGATTTTTTAATTTCATCCCCTCTGGCAGCCAAACAACAGCCCTCTCCTCTCCTTCCAAAAAGGAAGCAATCCCATCACTTTTTGCGCTTCTCTTTTTCCACTGACGATAGAGCTTCTGGTACGCTTTGGTATTTTCACCGGTAGCAGCCACAAGCCGAACCGCTTCTACCTCTTTGTTTTTCAATGGGATAGAAAATAAAAGTTGGTCTAAAAACAGGACATTCCTCATCTCGGACGTATCCTTAACAGAGCCGTTAGGAAACTCCAAAATGGCCGTTTCAAGCTGAATAATAGGCACCACACCATCGCTAATATTTAGGTCGATCCACTCGGCCCTCTCTTTGGCCCCTTTAGAGCGCAAAAAAGCGAGAAGGTTCCCCTTCAACATCTCTTTTTCAACAGCCGGTTTTTTTTGCCGCGCCATCTGTCCCATCCTCTCTTGTAGGTGGCGGATCATCTCATCACTTAAGGGCTTATCGGTCAAAATATCGACATAAAAAAGAGGCCCATCTGAACAGGATCGAATCGGTTGCAACT
The DNA here is from genome assembly GCA_021772215.1 of Chlamydiota bacterium. GTDB lineage: Bacteria > Chlamydiota > Chlamydiia > Chlamydiales > JAJFMK01 > JAJFMK01. The sequence goes on from JAJFMK010000309.1 coordinate 973, forward strand.
TTGGAAATAGGTCCTGTAGAGCCTGCAGGCAGGTCAGTTGCGCCGCCTGAACTGCTGTAGATTCATCTGTCTGCATGAGAAAAAAAGAGTTTGGGATATAGCTGACTCGAACAGCTGACCTCCACGATGTCAACGTGGCGCTCTAACCAACTGAGCTAATATCCCGTATGGTCAAGCAAAGACTATAGCCGAAAGGGCTGGTTTTCTTCAACAGCTCCTTGACGTCTTAAGGAGAATATAGAAGAATGCGGGCTATGGACCTGCAAAGTATAAACTTTTTTGCCCGCTATGACTCCTACGGCGAATTCGTTAAAATGAGAAGAGTCTATCAAGTTGTCGCGATCACTATTTCCCTCGTTGTAGGCCTGTTGACCTTAACAACCAAAACTGAGACCTGCTTCAACGCCTTAGTGGGCCGATTTCGCAAAATTGAAGAGGATCTAACGGCGCAAACCGTCAGCAGGGTCGCCTCTGCTGTCATTTATCAAGAAGAGCCCCATATCATTGAAGAATTCATCAAAGCTCTATTTAATCCAAACGAACATCAACGATTTAGCAGATTTGAAACTCTCTTTCGTAACTTCATGGAGGATCAACCTGGTCAGGATATGATGGAAACTATTGAAAAGAGTTTCCCCACTCTAGCGCCTGCGTTAAAAATTCAGTCGAACAGAGAGAAACTATTCAGCTTTTTAATGGATCAAGCGCAGATAGACCCCAACCTTGAGAAGAGGAGTACATTTACCCCCAGCACCACCGTTATTGGCGCTCAAACATTGGGTGATGGCTCCTGCGCCTTCCATGCCATATTAGGAGATCGAATTGATGGCATTTACAGAGTAACTGACGCAGCCAAAGTCAGAAAAGAGTACTGCGACTGGCTAAGAAAGGATGAGAATTTCAAATATGTCAGCATAGGTTTCGCTGAATTTCAAAACAACCCACCGAGTCATATCAAAGATCCATCTAAAGAGAGCTATCTCGCACATATGGAAAAAGTGGGCACCTTCATTCTCCAAGATGAGCTGTTAGCCATAGCAAAGTGTTTCAATATGAAAGTGACCCTCTATCAACAGGAGTGGGGTGACGACAACAAAATGGTAGGCACTCGCTATAACAGTGAGGGCCAAACTGCAGTCCACATTGTCTATGTAAACTTTATCCACTACGAACGTGTTGAAAATCCCTCTGAAGGGATCCCCGTCGTAGACAATATCTTCGAAAGTTAAGGTTTGCTCAAGTTGCAGCAGCGACCTAAACCTACTGTAATGAGATCCATTAAGGAGACACTGAATAATTCAGGTACAGCCGATTTTTCGATGATTTCGTTCACAGTTGGTTAATTTTGCAAGTTCGCATACTATTGGCAGTAGGGGACTTATGAAATTGACCAAATGGGGACGGAGGAGCGGGAAAGCGGCCTAAATGAATTGATCAGTATCTCCTTAAGCTCTTTTTGTCTAAAGCTCCGCAGCAAGCGTTGATAACGATTCGAGATTTGTGAGCGCTGTCCGAATTCCCCTTCGCCCTCCTGCTAGTTCAGATAACTTCTTTGTATCTTCTACGGAGAGATCCTCTCCCTGGAGTTCGAGCATGCTCTGGTGGAGTTTTTGATCCAATGATCTTAGGTAACTTGCGATCGGCTCGCTATTTTCAAGGAGATAAACTCGCCCCTCTTCAATTCTCTTTTGGGTATCTTCAATTTCCCGTCCTCTTTTCGCTAGAGCAGATGTAAATTTTCTCTCCTGTGCGGACTCATACTTGATCATATCCGTTAGACCATCCGCTACCCCTCCTCCATCAACATCCAAAAGCCCCAGCACTCCATAAGAGATGGCAATTCCTACCAGTGATCCGAGGACTAAGGGGACATTCCCAGTAAAAATACCCGCGAAAAGAGCTGCGACAGAGATTGCCAGAAAGATAAGAGAAGCAGCCGTTAATGTGCGGTGCCACCTGCTAGATCCTACCTCTTTGTACTCTTGTACTTGTCGCTGCCGATCCACAAAGCTCTCTTGAGCCCATTTCAGATCTCTAACTCGCTGATGCAAATTCAAAATTCCGCTTTTGACTCCAGTGACATACATGGTATTCGTCACCGGATTAAAAATAGCGTACTGCTCTGATGCGCCTCCTTTTGCATCAAGAAAATTAACCACCTCTTCGTTATGGCCCTGATGCACTCCTGAAACAGTCTTAGTATAGCTTGAAATATTAACCATTTACGTCTCCTCTGATGATAAAGTTTTATGCCAGCGGCCCTCTTTCACAAGCTGACCCTCTGTGCCCTTTAATTTCTCAAGGGAGGGGTTTTTAGCCAGCCTAGCAATCTTTAAAGAACTCTGTAGTTTGGCTAGAGTCTCTCTTACCTTCTCTAGACTTTCTGTTGTCTTAGCAAGGTTCGTAGCCTCCTGAGTAGTCAATTCACCGGGCCTATTTCGAAGCTCATCAAGATTTTCGAGAAGCTTTGATTCCAACCCTCTTAAGTACTCAGCGATTTTGTCGCCCTCTTTACGAAGGTAGATCTGGAGACCGTGAACTTGGGACGTAAGTTCTTGCTCTTCCAATTTATCCCTTTTGATTTCCTGTTTTAATTCCAGCGGCTCAAGCATCTTTACAACTAAAATAAGGAGAGGCCCCCAGAATACCATGCTGGCATTACCGACATCACTTGGGGTCGGATAATTAAATACAGCTACCACGCCGGATATTAACCAGAGCGCTCCAAGGATTGCAGCAAGAGGGGCGATTCCATAGATCATGCCACAGGCAATTCCTGCAACAATCGCCGCAGTGATAATGGTCCCTATAAGGATCCCTGCTAATCGATTTGGATTCCGCTGCATCTGCTCAAGTTTCTGCTCATTCATATGGACTCTTTCAGATAGAGTCTCTAGTGTTTCGACCCTGCCTTTTAAGTCCACTGTCCCCTCTAATACGTGTACTGAATAGGCTGTCCCTTTTATTAGATCATCAAATCTCAAACATTGAATTGACTTTCTTCCAGGCGGGATAAAGCTCGCAATCTCTTTTCCTCCCGTTAAATGAGAGGCCGTTGTTGTGACGTTGAAATTACTCATCTGTTTCTCCTAAATTAACTATTAATGACTTTTCATAGCGGATCTTAAGACGCATCTGTTCGATCTCTTTTCGCTGCGCATCCATTTCCTTATATTTTTCCTGTAGAGATGCAGGCCAACGCTCCATATCAGGACCCTGGTTCTCTTTTAGCCACTCTTGACTCTTTTCTAGTTCTTTATCGACCATCTCTAGCCACTCTGTGACCTCGTCCGCTTTGGTATTGTAGAACTCAACTAGCTGGGGATATTCGCGTTTGGCTCTGGATATATCATTCTCTTTAGCGTTGTATTGAGCACTATTGACGCATAAACGAAGGACGTTGTATGCCAAATAGCTTACCAACCCTATGACACCTACAGCAATCACACCAGGCCACGCACCGAAGATCCCCGCAGCAATCACGGCAATAGCAATAACGTAATAGTCTACTTGGATATCAACGTCGCGCAGAGGATTTATCACTCGCGTTTTTTCCGTTTCTGACAACAACCCCCGGTCTAAATTGTGCACAATGACGGCGCGCTCTGCTAAGCGTGTTGTTCCCTCAGCAACTCTCGCCGAAAAGGATCTTTGGTTAATCTTGTCATGAAAAGAGAAAGTCGTTTCCGTAAGACCACTTTGCCCTTCCATAAAGTTTGTATGGCTCGGTAAAGAACGTGCTTGATTAATACTACTCATCTGCTTCTCCTCTTTATTTGGCTAGCTCTAGAGACTCTTCTAGGTGGCTAATCATCTCGGCAAGCTTTTTGCGACTCTCTACGATTTCTTGAGCCCTACTTAAAGACTCAGAATCCATCAAGCCATCCCCTTGCTGAAGAGTGCGCTGGTTTTCTTCTAGTTTCTTATCGATCATTCTAAAGTGAGCTAGGATCGTTTCGCCATTTTCCTTAAGATATCTAGAGAGGCTGTTTGCCTTATCGAGATCAGACTGATGAGAGTCTTCAAGAGACTTTATTTTTTGTGAAGCATTGGACTTCACATTTCCTTCATAAGTAATAGCAAGACCTAAAGCTGCAAAGGGCGCAAAAGGTATTGCCACTGCCAAACCAATGGCTGTGGGATAGGCTAAAACCCAGTGACCGGTAGTCATGAAGCTAGCAGCGATCAGGGTAACCACAGCAGCGGCAATCATTACCGGAACGCCTCCATAGACAATGCCAACAGCGAGGCCTGCAACCGCAGCAGTGACTGCCAAAACAGCTAAAGCGCGTAAAGCGCGATTTTTAGTGGTTTTGGATTGATCAATTTTCTCTTGGCAGAGCTTTTTGGTCTCTTCCAGTCGATTCTCAAAGGTGTCGATCCTATCAACATAGCTTTTAAGATCAGAGTCAGATTCACAAATATATCCCGGGACACCAACCTCGTAGTTCATCTTTCCTAGAGTATCGTTAAACGTATACGTCCTATTATTTCCAAAGCTCTCTAATTGAGGAAAGTTAAGCACCTCTTTTCTTACTGCTAAATGACTCATCTACTTTTCTCCTGAATTAAATTTTTTGGCTAACTCTTGAGACTCTTCGAGGTATTGAATCATCTCTACAAGTTGTTTACGACTCTTCTCAGTCTCACGAATCCTGCCCAGAGTTCCCTCATCGAGTGAGGAATCCTCTTGATCGATGGTGGCAAGATTTGCCTCCATTTTCTTGTCCATCTCTCCTAGGTAGGCTAGAAGCTCATCGCCATGATCTTTTAGGTATTTTGAAGTCTGCTTAGCTTTTGCGATATCATGTACGAGAGAGCCTTCTTGGCATTTAAGAGTGTGAGAAGCCCAATATTTCGTATTTGCTTCGATCGTCATCGCTTCGTATATCATGTAAATCGGAGCAAGAACTGGAGCAAAATAGGCTTCGAAAAGCGTCCATTTTTCCGGTTCATTGAAAATCTTGGCCCAGCTACCTATCACAAGGACCGTGGCAAGGACGGCAATTGCTGGGATGCTTCCGTAGACAATACCAGCAACGAGACCTGCAACCACTGCTGCTGTTGCCAAGACGGTCAGGGCGCGTAAACTGCGGCTTTTAAAGTTTGTGACATCATCAACCCATTTTTGGCACTGCTGTTTTGTCTCTTCTAGTCTGCTCTCATAGGTATCGATACTTTTGACGACATCCTGAAGTCCCCTAAGCGTCTCATATCTTCTTCCATCGTCATCTTCTCTCAGAACCAAATCCACTGCATCGCGTGGAACTCCTACACTATAGGTTATTCCTCCGATGGCATCTTTAAATACGTGAGAGGTACTCCACCATTTTTTCTGGGCATCTTGAGAGGGAAGAAAGTCGACTTTCTCTTCTCCTCCTTCTAAATGAGATGGAATCGTCCGTGGTGGAGTTGATGTGATATTTGTAGCCATTGGTTTACTCATTTACTTTTCCTTAATTTGATGGTTGGCAACTTTTAGGGACTCTTCGAGGCGAGCCTGGACTTTGCGAAGCTGTTCGCGGGTAGACATGGCTTGGCTACATTTCTCGACATCCTGGGGATCGGAGTTTATTCCAAGAGGCCCAAGCGTCTCAATGCTAGCGGCCAGCTCGTCATCAACTTTCTGAATGAACTCTTCAATAGCAGAGCGATTTTCCTTAACGTAGTTGGTGAGCGTTTCGACATCTTGACCTGCTCTGATGATGGACTGTTCAAGCTTGGTTCGATCCCTTTCAAAGAACTTTTCCTGCCTTGAACTGTAGAAGATCAAATTATAGATCAGCTTGAAAGGTCCAAAACCGAACGCATAGACCAGTCCCATTGCGTCACTGATGTGTTGCTTAGTATCTAGCTCGTCACCAGCAGCTACAGCCATTCCACCAACAAGCAAGATACATCCGGCAATAATGGCAACAATCGATGGAGCAACACCCCCAGTGACGCATCCTGCGACAAAGGCGGCAATCAGAGCTGCCGTGACAAATACCCCAAGGGCTCGCATAGCTTTGTGATCCCAATCGGAAGCTCTTCCCATTTTATGTTGATGCGTCCTACCCAGTTCGGCACACTCTGCAAGTAGATGGTCAACTTTTCTTGCTCGACCTTTCAAATCTAAGGCACCGTCTAAAATCTCTGCGCGGTGAGTCACATTTTTGACCGGATTTACAAAGGAGAGTGGCTCCTTCGGTCCATAATAACTCTCTGGAACTAAGTTTTGCGTATTGCTTGGGCCAATGAGGCTACTCATTGTTTTCTCCTTTATTGATCTCTAGGTTGGCGACCTTCATGGACTCTTCGAGGCGAGCCTGGACTTTGCGAAGCTGTTCGCGGGTAGACATGGCTTGGC
>JAJFMK010000310.1 GCA_021772215.1 Chlamydiota bacterium
ACAATTGCACCGACAACTAATTCGATCAGATCCTCTTTTGTGATCACGCCGGTAATCACACCATACTCGTTGACGGCGAGGGCAAAGACCTCTCCATTTTGATCAAATTGTTTCAAGAGTGCCTTGGCAGAGGCTGTCTCCGGACAGAAAAAGGGGCGCTTTAAAAGCGGGACGAGATCGAGGGGCTGTTTAATCTTATCGCGATAGACAAAGTAATCTTTAGCGTTCAAAATCCCCATCACCTGATCCAAGCTATGTTGATAGATAGGAATTCGGGTGCACTCCTGATCGACAAAGAGATGGACGATCTTTGTCAGCGCCTCCTCCATATTGAAGGCAATAATTTCCTCTTTAGGTCGCATGATCTCTCGAACGGAGCTCTTTGTCATCTCTAAGTAGCCATCAGCCAGCTCCGCCTCTTCAGGGTGGAGAATTCCCAGCTCTTGAGACTTCTTTAAAGCATGTTTAAGTTCATCAGGCGTGAAGTCACTATCTCTTCGCAAATAGAAAAAGAGCAACTTTGAAATGGGGGCTGTTACCGTCACGAAGAGATCTTTAACGGGGCGAATAATTGCTTGTGAAAAATCGACGGCACGCGCCACTTTTGTTGCGAGCCACTCATTCTTTTCTAAGCCAAACTGCTTGGGGAAGATCTCCCCAAAAAAGAGCAAAATAAGAAAGGGGAGAACAACCTTAACGCCCCATCCTCCCTCTTCACCTACCGTGCCGGAGACCGCGCTTTGCAACAGAACGTTGACGATGGTGTTCATAATAAAAATCGTCACAAGAAGATCTTGTGGTCGGCTTAAAAGCGTTGCGACAAGCCGCCTTTTTCGATCCTTAGAGTGTGAATAGGCGCGCACCTTTGTAGATGAGAGGGAAAAGAGAGCCGTTTCCGATGAGGAGAAGAAAGCTGAGCAGAAAACCAAAAAGACGATAAAAACAATGGGAAGAGCATCAATAAAACTCATCTCTCACTCACAAACAGAATTTTTTTCTGGTCGGCAGGAACAACTCCCATCTGTCTGATAAGAGTCAGCTCTTGCCATTTTAGGTCGCTTTCACTTGCCAATTTCTCCTCAATCTCAGCGGTGCGCCTCCTAACCTCATGTATTTCTCTGGTCAGCTGCTCTTTTCTCTGTTCAAGAGTCGCCCTCTCTTTCGAAAGAGAGTAGTGCTCCGTTAGATAGAAACAAAAAAAGGCAAACAGAACAAAGAGCAGGGGGATGTGGCCCCGAATGAGGCGAGATATGGTTTGAAAAAACCATGAGGAGTCAAAGGGTCCTTGATCTAACCCAACTGCCTTGAACATCTGCCTACATCCGTGGCACAACTATGCCATGCTGTTTCATATACTTTCCGTTGCGGTCCTTGTAGGAGAGGGCACATGGATCGTCAGATCCAAAGAAAATCACCTGCGCAATCCCCTCGTTGGCGTAGACCTTTGCCGGCAGCGGCGTGGTGTTGGAAATCTCAATAGTCACATAGCCCTCCCACTCCGGCTCAAATGGTGTCACATTCACAATAATGCCGCAGCGCGCATAGGTCGACTTCCCTAAGCAGATCGTTAGCACATCGCGAGGGATCTTAAAATACTCAACACTTCGCGCTAGGGCAAAGGAGTTGGGGGGAATGATGCATTGTGACCCCTTGATATCAACAAAGGAGTCGTTGTCGAACGCTTTGGGGTCAACAATTGAGTTATATACATTAGTAAAGACCTTAAATTCGTCTGCCACACGGATGTCATACCCGTAGCTTGATAGTCCAAAGCTAACACACTTTTCTCCCGCTTCGCCCTCTTTAACCTGTCCCCCCAAAAAAGGGGTGATCATCTCATTTTCTTCTGCCTGTTTCTTGATCCATTTGTCTGATTTTATTGCCATCTTAGGTTCCTTTATCGTTAAATTCTGATCCTATCACAGCGGCGATTTTTTTGACCTAAATGTCTGCTGCTGCAGAAATGTAGCGGCGGTAGAGGTAGGTCAAAGACCAGATTGGGTGTCTCAATAGATAGGCAATGGCACTTAGCCAGGTGACCTGTTTGAGAGGGCCGCGGAGAGTCACATTGGGGTTGTCCAAAGTTTGCTCTAGAAGCTTGCGATGGAGAATAAAGAAATCTTTTGGTAGCTGTCGAAGGGGAAAGAAGCGCACATCGGAGGACTCATCAGAGCAGCTAAGCTCACCAGCGACGTAAGCGCAGGTGAAGAGGTGTGTGCGCCGAGTTAAAGCGTTTGTCGCTTCGAAGACTCCAGCTAAACGATCAACCGAAGCCTCGAGCCCACTCTCCTCTTTCACTTCACGAATGACCGCTTCATCAGCCCTCTCCCCATCATCAATCCCCCCTCCAGGAAGGACCCAGACGGGAATATCGCGCCGCTTGATCAGAAGAACCTGATCTTGGCTTGGAGAGAATAGGATTGCAATCGCTGCCTCTTTCATAACGATTTAGAGTATAACAAGATTGACATTTCCTAAACAGTTGCGATATGATCTACCCTTTCATTCATGCCCAGGTGGTGAAATTGGTAGACACGCCAGATTTAGGTTCTGGTGCCGTAAGGTGTGGAGGTTCGAGTCCTCTCCTGGGCATTCTTTAAAACTTTTCTTGAATTTACGCTGCCCTCTCTATATAGATTAATTTTTATAGATCGTTTGACTAAAGGGCACCTATGTTGCGTAAAATCATCCCTATTCTCTCTCTAGTTGTTCAGGTCACGGTGACAGCCCACACGGAAACACTGCCCTTTTCGAGCCACTATCTAGATAGAGAGCTGGAGGTAACCCTCTATGCTCCCGAGCTACCGGAGCCTAAGAGTTCAGGAGTGGCTCTTCCTTTATTAATCGTTCTTTCACAAGATGAGTTTTCTCCTGAAGAACTTGAGGGGTTGGTCAATGCCGGCGCGCTTCCTGAGATGGTTGGCTGCTTCATCAATGATCCGCTAAGCCATGAAAGTTTCTGCTGTGAGCAGAGCTATATGCGTTTTATCTCCCATGAGCTGACACCCTGGATTCGTCGGCAAAGGAAGGTCTCTCATCACCCCTCAAAAACGGTTCTAGTTGGCACAGGTTCAACAGCTCTCACCGCCACCTTTTTAGCCCTTAAAAGCCCGACGCTCTTTGGGCGCGTCTACGCCGTCAACGCCCCATATGAGTGGGCTCCTGACGGGGCAAAGGAGAGCCCCTGCTGGCTGAGCAGTCAATACCAAAAATGTGCCAAACTGCCGATCCACTTCTACCTTTCAAGCAGTGATGGGGGGAAATTTTCCCACTTCTGCTCTACCTTAGAGAAGAAGGGCTACCACTATCAAGTAGCTGACTCAAGTAGAATTGAAAAGGGGCTTCAATATCTGATAGGATCCAAGTAATTGTGAAAGCATTAAAAATCATTTTCTCAATCTTTGTCACTTTAAGAAGCCGCTGATCAATTCGTGCAGGCCGCTTTTTCGCCCCTTTGTTCCCATTTGATTAATTTCATAAACCCCCTACTGTCATCAGTATGCGAATTTACTAAAATCAGCCAACTGAAAACAAAATCATCAAAAAATCGGCTGTACCCTAGTTGTTCAGTGGCTCCTTAGCAAGTCACTGCTTCTTCTATATTCAGCTGGGGATCTCATTTTTTTGGTATATCGCGCTATTTAGACTGCCTGCCATCACCACAGCAATGGTGCTTATCACGCTTTTAGATCGTCTGCTTGTCATTTGCCATAGCAAAATTTTACTAACGCTCAAAAAGCGCAGGGAGACTTCTCTTAGTCTCCCTGGCTTTCATGCTCTTCTTTTGCGCTCTAAATGGCTACCTTTTTATTGCCAGTCCGCCAACCCATGTGGGGCACTGGTGGACCGTTTAAGGATGGTTTGCCGGTGGAGGGGTAGTGCCATTGGTCGCCTCACGAAAGAGACTGAGCACCCACTTGTGCAGCTCACCTGCCCACTCAACCAGCTTGGCAAACGCCTCTGGAAAAAAGAGGTAGATCAGATAGAAAATGATCCCAAATAATATAAAGTTTCCAATAAATCGAACCATACTTAAAATCCTTTTAAGATTTCTCGCCAATTAGCTTCTGATAGATAAAAGCCATACCTATCCATACTATCGGAATTGCCGCAAACAAGCCAACTCCTAATGCAAAAAGACCGGCCATATAGACGATGATTGTTACAAAATACCAAGCAAAAAGATCCCATTTTGCGCCATCAGTCGCACGGCTACTGAGCTTTAAAGACTCTATCCAGCCCGCTCCCTTATCGACAACCATATAGGGAAAGAGCGAGAATTTAACAGCCCAGATAACTCCGGGAAATACCAAAAGTAAAAGCCCTACGGCCACGATAATAAGGTAGATAATATAGGCACCGATCATCTTAATGCATGTGCCAAACTTAGTGAAAAAGTCTCCAAAATTTGGCTTTTCTCCTCGAGTGATCTTCAATGATACATTGATCAATCCGATCAAAAAGAAGATGTTAACCAGCCAACTCAAGATGGTTGAAACAACACAGCCTGCTCCCATTCCTGCAGCCTGCTGAGCGCCTACTAGCGCCGGATCGCAAGGTATAAAATAGGAAATACCTACATTCACTGCAAAAAAGAGCACAATAAAGAAAAAGTAGAGCCAAAAGTGTCTTTTTAGCCCTTCCCAGCCGACGCGAAGCGCCTCACCGACTGATAATATTTTACTTCCCATAAGTCACCCCCATGTGATTCCTCTACACCCCTTTTATACCACATTTCGAAAAATAATTTGATTTAATAATCAACAAACTAAGATTCAAGTAGTTAGAACTTCCTGATTGAGCAGCTGCTCCTCTTTATAAAGGAGGCGCTCTTTGGGCTTAGGGAGGTCGAGGACGACTTTCGACTCATCGATTCCGGTGACAACGGCATCAACCTGTTTGAGGGAGAAGAGGAGTGGCAGAAGCTCGGAGGCCGCCTCATCATCGTGGAGGAGGACAACGAAGGGATAAGGCTCCTCTTTTGATTCATAGAGAGCGCGCCAGAGGCCCATAGAGGGTCCCTGTCCAAGGCCCACCTCAAAGAGTGTGTAGGGGCGACCCTCCAACTGAAGGGTCAGGTCCTCAAGAGTTGAGGGATCATATATCTTACGATTGATCTGATCGCCCAAATCTCTTTTAGCCAATTCGACGAGAGTGACGCGCGCACAGCCAAAGCGTTCAATGACAATTCCTGCAGCGCGGTTAGCGAACTGAATCGAGCGCTCAAAGTCGAGGCCATTGGCTAAACAGAAGGCAAGCGTTGCCAAGACGGTATCTCCGGCGCCTGTGACATCGCGCACCTGCCTCTTCGTAACGAGAAACTTACCCTGCTCTCCCTCTTGATTATAGAGGTTCATGCCATGCTCAGCTAACGTGATAAGCAGATAGTCTACTTCACTCTCTTTTAAGAGTGCTTTGGCATGCTCAACTAGGGAGAGCCTAGGTTCAAGCCCCGATGCGCGGTGAGTTTCGCGCAAGTTAGGCTTAATTAGAGTCGCACCGCGATATTTACTGTAGTCGACTCCTTTAGGATCAATCAGGATAAATTTATTTTGCTTTTTCGTTAGGCTGATCAATTTCGAGAGGAGCGACTTGGTACAAAAACCCTTGCCATAATCAGAGATGACCACAATATCTGCCGTTGCTAGACTCTCTTCAAAGCGGCTATAAACCTGCTCTTCAAACTCAATGGGTAGATCCAGTGTCTCCTCGGTGTCAATACGAACAATCTGCTGCTGGTCGGCAACGATGCGCTGTTTGATGGCTGTGGGGTAGTTTGGTTGTCGAACCAGCGCGCTGTCGATCTTTTCATCGAGAAGTAGTCTCTCAACCCTATCTCCAGAAGAGTCCTCTCCTAAACGGCCAAAAACGGTGACGTGAGCGCCAAGGGAACGTAAATTGAGAGCCACATTGCCAGCCATGCCAGGAAGGAAGCGCTCCTCTTTGGTGCGAACTACGGCCACAGGAGCCTCCGGAGAGATGCGCTCTGCTTTGCCCATCGTGTAGGCGTCGAGACCAAAGTCACCGACGACCAGGACACTAACTTTCTTTAGCTTATTTATGAAGGGGTGGTCTACCAAGGGGTTTCCTTTAAAAGATGATTCTGTACATAGTCAGCCACCGTAACCCCAAGCTCCTCTGTTTTTGCCTTCTCACCGATTGCTCCACGCGTTTTTTCCATCTTAGCGCAGGTGTAATTTTGATACTTACCAATGAGATCATCCGGCATCGGAATAAAGCGGATATCCGGTTTTAGCCCCATGCTGGTAAATGTCGCTGAAGCAATTTCTTTCCAGGTCTGCTCTTTTCCCGATCCGACGTTATAGATCCCTCCCACCTCATTCTCTAAGAAGGCAGCGGTCATCTTCACCGCATCCTTGACGTAGAGGAAGTCACGAATCTGTTCGCCATCGCGAAAACGCTCAGGCTCACTCGACTCAAAAAGCTCAACAAATCCACGTTGTTCGATCTGGTCCACAAACTTTAAGACAACCGATGACATTCTTCCTTTGTGCCACTCGTTGGGACCAAATACGTTGAAATACTTCAATCCCACGATCGACTTAAGATAGCCTCTTTGCTTAGCATAGAGATCAAAGAGCTGTTTGGAGAAGCCATACATGTTTAGCGGGCGCAAGGTCTCTAATTCGCTTTCGTCATCTAAAAAGCCCAAAGAGCCATTCCCATAGGTGGCCGCTGATGAGGCGTAGATAAAGCGCAAACCATGATGGCAGGAGAAATCGGCAAGTCTTTTGGTGTATCGGTAGTTGTTCTCTAAAAGAAGATCAGCGTCTCTTTCGGTTGTGGAGGAGTTAGCGCCTAGATGAACAAAAGATGAGACCTCTTTAGGGTGGCGCTCCAGCCAAGGAAAGAGCTGCTGCACACCGATCACATCGGCCAACTTTTTGCCGAGTAGGTTTTTCCACTTCTCATCAGTTCCAAGATCGTCGACGACGATAATCTTTTCAAAGCCTTGTTCGTTGAGATAACGAATGAGAGCG
>JAJFMK010000032.1 GCA_021772215.1 Chlamydiota bacterium
CCTCTGAAACTATTCCATCGATCTCCCTTTTTGGAAAGTTAAGGATGGCTAAAACCTGCTGGCCGATGAGCTCTTCAGGTTTATGTTGGGTAAAGCGGCCGACGCTCGTCTTTTTGCCAAATTTCCCAAAGTCGATCACCATTTTGTAGGCTCGATCTATTGGTTCAACAGCGAGAACACGACCTAAGCGTATCTCCAATTTGTCAAAGGTCTCCTCTTTTAAAACAGTCTCTTTCATAGGTCTCCTAAGTTGCGGTACATGATATGGGCATCTTGTGTCGTCTCGTCTTGATTTTGGGCCGCATCGGCAATGGTGCCGATGATCTGAAATCCTAATCTTTTGTATAGGCGGACTGCTCCGTGGTTCTCAGATAGGACCATGTTGTACTGGATAGCTTTGAAACCGGCTTTTTTGGCAAGATGGAGCGACGCTTTGACAAGTTTAGTGCCGATACCTTGCCCACGGTGTGCTTTGGCGACAAGGTAGACGGCGTTGGCGATATGGTCACCCCGGCCTTTTGAGTTAGCTTTGATAAAGAAGGCGCCGGTCACCTTATCTTTTTCATTTCTGCTGATATAGAGCTGTTTTTGACAAAATTCAGTGCGAAAGATTTCAAAAGAGCTGTCCTGATAGGGAAGTTGACCATAGCTTTCTACCTCATCGCGGAAGATCTCATAAAGGGCAACTTCATACTTAAGAGAGAAGGGAATTAGGTTCAGCGCTGTTTCAAGCTCTTCGAAAGGTTCAATGTTTAAGTCTGGGGTGGATTTATCTTTGAGGCGGCTATTTTGTAGCGCTTTAGCGTAGAGTGAGACGCCTTGGTAGAGCTTTTCCACCTCATCACTTTGAAGGGTTGTTAGGGCTTGCTCTGTCTGTTGAAATGCGATCGCTTCAAAGCTTTTAAGGGTCTCCTTGCCCTTTTTTGTCAGCTCAAGACGTCTTTCACGTCGATCATTTTCGCCAATTGTTGCTTTGAGATATCCCTTCTTTTCAGCTCTGGCAATGAGGCGACTCGCGCTCGACTTGTCAATTAAGAGCTTCTCAGCAATCTCCTTCATTGTAGGTGATGCGCTTTCGCTCAGCTCTATCAAGAGATGGCGCTCGGCGAGCGTCACGCCGATGTCGAAGTAGGCATCCTTTAAAAGTCCCAGTTCTCGGACAACCGATCTGGCGTTTCGTCTTAATGTGTTGATGGCTTGATGAGTAATTAGTTGCATAATACAACTAATATACCAGGAAAAAGCTATCTTAGTCTAGATCTTTATGGTAGGGATTCCCAGGATCTGAGAAGGTCCTGGGAATCAAGGTAAAAAATTAAAATCCGACAGAGGCGCGGACGACGAGGCCGCCGAAGCCGATGTCGTGCGACTCGAGGATGGAACCTGTAAAGGTGTCAAGGAGTGGTGTATCATCGGCCTCAAAATCAACGGAGGTCGTTCTGCAGACCTGCTTGTTGCGCTTGGTGTGGTTAAACCAGATATGATGCTCCCAGCCGATGAAAAATTCGGTGGTGAAGCAGTCACTCCAGCACTCCTCCCAGTTGAACCCTAAGGCGAGATCGATGACCGGCTGCATGCCGTAGGAGTTGTTACTAGGTACAGTCCAATAGCTGAAGGCGTTAACCCCTTCAACAGTTGGAGAGAGGGTTTCTAAATCTCCGGTTCCCTGGTAATTTTGTACCGTACGGTTGCGATACTCTCCCCAAAGAAGGGCTCCGGAGATATTAGCTGTAAAAGCGAGGCAATCACTTAGGTGCCAGCTCGGTTGAAAACCGGCTAAAAGGCCAACGCCTTGGAAACGATCTGTGAAGTCATTGTCATAGTAGGCGTGAAAATGACCTAACTCCTCTACCTGCATATAGGAGATAGAGTAGGTGTTGAAATAGGTGTCGGTTGAGGCGGCGCGAAGACCTGCATAGGGTCTAAAAGTAAAGCAGTCGCATTCGAAGCTATACCCGGCCTCAAGATCAAGTTGGTTGAAGTTAAAGCGCCAGGAGGCGTCAACAAGCCAAAAAACTTGCGTTGGGGAGAAGGGGGCGAGTTCTGTGTCGGTCACTGTAGGAGCAAGGCCGGGGTTGACCCAAGGGTTGATGTAGCCAAATTCACCCACCTGAGGGACAACAGAAAAGTGGTCGGTTGTGTGATGGGCTGTATCTTTTGCGCGATAGTAAGTGTAGTTTAATTTCACATCCCAGCATCTGCAGGGATCTTCGTAGCCGAGAGCTGCGCGAAAGCCCGGCGACCACTTCGCATTAAAGTTCTCATATTTAACAGGAGCGTTAGCGCGGCGTTGTAAATATCCGGCGTCGACAACAAGTTGAGGGACGGTATCGACCCCTGTCACCTTCAAAGCGTAACTTAAATCGGTTTCATTGGCGTACCAATAGAGAAAATCGGCAGAGACCGAAAGATCTCCCAAGAGGTTTGCGGTGGTAAAGAGGATAGTGCAGAGAAAAGTTAAGGTTCGACTCATATTAAAAACTCCTTTAAGTTGTTGGGAAAGATCTTATGTTATGGAGAATTTTTTAGCCAGCTTCCGGTGAGATAGAGGGGGATGTTCGTTAGCCTGTCTGTGTTTAAGGAAAGCCACCTCTCTTTAAATAGGTCTGGCAGTGGTGCTTGATTTCTACTTGGGATTTTTTGAAAAGTTGATCTGATGGTAGAGGAGATGCTCTTTAAAGCTTAAGGGGAAGAGCTCGGTTGCAATACATCTTTTGAGAGCCTCTCTCATCTGTTGAAACATTAAAAAGGTCTTTCCTGACCTCCTCATCCCTGTGAATACTAATGCTTTACGAATAGTCTTTGGGAGCTGTTGAATCTTGTATTCCTCGGAAACAGCTTGGGAAGCTCCTGGGAGTTAAACTCTAAGATGATCTCTTTGATAATCTCGTCCATAACCTCATTTTAGCTCTCTATGAAAGCTAATTTTCTATGAGAGTCTCTCTTGGAGGGCGTCGAGGTGGGGCTGGAGCTGTTTGAGGCGCTCGTTTGGGAGGCGATCCGGGTAGAGGATGCCTTCGATATGGTCATACTCATGCTGGATGACGCGGGCGGTCCAGCCTTTGAAGCGTTTTTGGTGGGTCTTACCGTCGAGGGATTGATAGGTGATTTCGATCGACTGGGGCCGCTGAACCTCTTCCCGGAAGAGGGGGATGGAGAGGCAGCCCTCTGGGGCGAGCCACTCGCCGGGGCTGTACTCTTTGATCTGGGGATTGAAGAAGAGCTCGATCTCACCCACC
>JAJFMK010000311.1 GCA_021772215.1 Chlamydiota bacterium
TTATGGCAGTAATAAATAAAGATATGGGTCCTCATTCTGTTTGGAGTTCTTCACTCGAGCAGAATGGGGACTATCAAAAAGCAGTCACGCTGGAAAAATCGAAATATCACGAAGCGCTAAAGCTTTTTTTAGCTTGCGCAAAGAATTACGTCCAGCAAGCAGAAGAGGCAAGTGATCCAAGGCATCAGGCTATTTTTTATGGAATGGCACGCCATATCCTCTCAGAGAAAACTCCACACAATGACGAAAGTGTAGAAATTAGAGAGTCTTTTCTCCCAACAGCCGCTCGTGCCTGCTACCAAGTTACATTGCTAGCAGACGACCCCTCTGTAAAAGCCCTCTGGCTCTACAACGCAGCTACATTCCTTACAGCAGATCCTAGAAAGATTTTCTATCACCCAAACACTAAAGAGGTAGAAGATAGGTATCAACAAGCATCAGTTTATTGGGAGCTTTTAGGGGACCTCTATTGCCAAAAGGGAGAAAAAATTGATGAATGGAGAATTCCAAGCCTTACAAATTCCTCAGAAAGACGGCCCCTATATATTGCCGTTAAATGTTATGAGTTTGCCTTTTACGCCATGCAAAATGCTTACTGTGCCCACGTTACTCGGGAAAAAGAGTATGGGTGGAGCGATCTGCTTACGAGAAAAATCACGCTGCTAGATAAAGCAATTGACGTCTTGGGAAATATCGGTCTCAAACTCAAAGATGTCGCCTTTAATGCCGAATTTTATGAGCTGTTAGCTACGATGTATCAAAGGAAGCTAAATGTTTATGAGGTTGCAAAAAGAGAGGATGTTGACACCCCTTCCTTGGAGAAAAAGATCTATAAATATCGCCTGCAAAGCGCTGAGCTCTTTGAAGAGGCACTGGACGAAAAACCTAGAAGTGATTTCCATTACTACCACGTAGCTCTTAATCTTTGTGAATCTGCGACCTTTGTTCAAACTTTTGGGGAAGCTTTTCGCTTTTTTAAAAAAGCAGCTGAGTATGCTCAAAAATTTCGTGAAACCCAAAACTGTCCAGACCCTAGGCCTTATGGAGGTGAAAGCAATAAAGTTCGTTACGCTGGCAATGTAATTACCTGGTATTTCCAAGCACTAAAAGAGTCAAAAAGCAGGGAAGATACAGGAGAAAACCCTTGGTACAAGTGGCAATGGTCTGACGGTAGCTCGGACAAAAAAGTTTTATAACTCTCAACATTGGCTTCTAACAATTAAATACTTACAAATAATGTGCCAGTAAATGTAAGATTTGTTATGGGTTGGGAAACAGGAGGGTACCATGGGACTTCTTATAAGCGCCTACGATAAATTAATGTGCTGGACCAACGGAGTGGCGACGCTGCTTCTTTTTTTGATCCGCATCATCTGGGGCTGGCAGTTTACCTGGATAGGCTGGGGAAAACTAGCTGATGTCTCCCGTACAACAGAGCTATTTAGCAACTTAGGCTTCGCTGATCCGGAGATGATGGTCTATCTTGTCGGCGGTATCGAGATGATCTGTGGAGCTTTGGTCCTAGTTGGACTCCTCACTCGCCTCGCCGCTCTTCCACTTGTGATTGTTATGATCGGAGCTTACTCTACAGCACATGTCGAAGCAGCTATGGCCGTCTTTACCGACTTCCAGGGTTTCACCAATGAAGCACCCTTCCTCTTCCTCTACGCCTCCCTAGTACTCCTCTGCTTTGGCCCAGGAAAACTCTCGGTTGACTACCTCATCCGCGGCAGAAGCGACGCTAAAGGCTAAATTTCTAAGACCATCTTGCCGGTAGGATGGCCTGTTTTTACCTCTTCGACCACCTCTGCCGCCTCTTTTAAGGGGCGGATATGTATTTGCGGTGGTTGAAGGGCTCCTTCATCAAATAGCCTTGCCAACTGGGTAAGGTCCTCTCCGCTTGGATAGACAAACAGGTAGGAGGTTTTGATATCTGGAACCTCTGTTTCAGGAACCAATAGGCTTGTGATCTCACCTCCCTTTTTTAATAGAGCAAGGCTCTTCTGATAATCTTCACCACCTATTGTATCATAGACGAGGTCTATTCCCTCAGAAAAGAGCTCTTTAACACAATCGACATAGGACACCTTTCTATAATCAATCATGATGTCGGCGCCCAAGCTCTTTAAGTATGGGTGGTTCTGCTCTGAGGCGGTTGTAATAATGGTCTTTGCCCCTTTCCATCGCGCCAGTTGAATTGCAAAGGTACCTACAACGCCGGCGCCGGCGTGGATTAAAACTGTCTGTTTTTCTTGGAGGTTAGCTTTTTCAAAGAGCGACTGCCACGCGGTCAGACCGGCTAGCGGGACAGAGGCAGCTTCCGCTAACGATAGAGATTTTGGCTTCTTTACGACATGTCTTGCATCGAAGGTGACTTTTTCGCAAAAAGTGCCGCGCTTAATCTCATCTCGACGAGCATAGGAGTAGACTTCATCTCCAACGCTAAGATTTGATACACCCTCTCCTACTGCGGCAACCGTCCCTGAGAGATCCCAGCCTAATACAGCCGGAAGATGGTGAGGAACGCGCTCTTTAAGGTATCCCTCGCGGATCTTCCAATCCACAGGGTTTACCCCGGCATAGGCCACATCGATTAAGACCTCTCCCTTTTCAGGCTTCGGCTCTTCTATCTCTTCAAGTTCTAACGCCTCTTTCCCCCCAAATTCTCTTAAGACAACAGCTCGCATTATTCACTCCTCTTCTTTATAATAACTTAGCATGCAAAGGACTTTTTTAGTATGCACTCTGTCGTTTCTCATCCTATTCTCCTTTGGAAGGGTCTGGTTCTATCTCACCGACGGCTTTAGCTCCTCCGGTTTGGCAGCACCTGTAGAGGGGTTGTCTGTTGTAGAGCTAACTCACGAGGCCAAAGATGCCCTCTCGATGCGCTATAAATATCAGGGCAAAGGGTGTCAATCCTACGTCTTTGCCAGCTCAGATGGCGCCTATGTTCTTAAATTTTTTAAGAGAAAACATCTTGAGCCGCCTCCTTTAGCAAACATTTTACCTGCAAGTTTAAAAAATAGGTTATATGGAAAGCGAGAGCAGAAGAGAGAGCTTCTTTACGGCGGTTATGAACTCGGATTTATGAGGGCAAAAGAGAGCTCTGCTCTCGTCTATATCCATTTATCTCCTTCGGGTTTAGATATTCAAACTCTCATCGAAGATAAGTTGGGCCGAGAAGAGAGATTAGATCTTCAAGCTTACGCCTTCGTTTTGCAAAAGAGAGGCGTGCCTTTTAATGAGTGGGTTAAAGGGCAAGATAATCTGGCGATTCGACAGGCCAAGTTTAAGATTGAAAACCTTCTTCAAGAGCGTGTCGATCGAGGTCTTTGCGATCTAGACCCCGCTGTTGAACAGAATATTGCGATGATTGGCGATACCCCATTCTTTACCGATTTGGGACAGTTTGTCTTAGGCGATGAGGATCTACAAAACCGTTTTAGTCTTCTGCGGGAACGCTTTGAGATCCTAGAAAATCATTGATTGATTATATGTTGGCTATGTATGATAGATACACTAAGTTAATTAAAAATCTTTTGAAGGATTTGTTTCATGTTTAATAAGATTAATGTTTTTTTAATACTGATACTGTCCATTCCTTTTGTGTCTATTCATGGGGATAATTTAGAGCTGAACATACAAATTCAGTCTCGTGATCTTATTGACCACATGACTAAAAAATGGTCTAAATACTATCTTAACACAGAGACTTCAACTGAAATTTTGTTTAGTGCAATCTCTTCTGCGCAAAGCGATGAGAAGTTAACAGAATCAGCCTTTTCACACCGACTGAGGGTATGTAACGCTTTATGGGTTGTTGGGTGGATTCGCGATGTTGATGTTTTATCTGCAGCTTTGCTGCAGGATTTTGAAGAGATTGATCACTCCTCTTCAAAAATGAATTCAGTTCTTCTTGCAGAGAGATTGGTTACCCTTCGTGAGCTTTCACCAAATCGTCCATCATCATGGAGTCAGAGCATGGAAGATGCTTACCTCCTTCGCTCAAAAGAAATTTTGGATGAGGTGAATGGAGCGAATGGTTATTTAGAGTATGCTCTTAAATGGGCCATAGATAATAGAGAGTGCGTGGCTGTTTCTCTTAGCTATGGTCGTAAAGAGGCTCAGTTGACACTTCCAGTTTCTACTACGCTTGATGAGGTTAACGATATATTAATGTTTGCTGGTTGGTATACATACAACGATTCTTTTCGCTCGATATTTATTCACAATTGGACAACTTTAAACAAAAGTAGCTGTTTAAAGCATCTTGGAATAATGGAAAACAACGTTATACAAGTTCGGCTCCTTTAGGAGGCACTGAACAGTTCGTGTAGGCCGCTTTCCCGCCCTTTGGCTTCCATTTGACCAATTTTGTAAGCCCCCTACTGTCAACAGTATACGAACTTGCAAAATCAGCCAACTGAAAGCAAAATCATCGAAAAATCGGCTGTACCCTAATTGATCAATGCCTCCTTTAGGAGGCACTGAACAATTCATGTGGGTAGCTTTTTAAGTGCTTTAGTCTTCTGCGGGAACACTTTGAGTAATGACCTCTTGTGTCGCGTAGATGGGAACGCCGTTAATGAGGGCTAGGGTCAATGCGTCGCTCGGTCTTGCATCAACTTCGACCATATGTGTGATCGACCCCACCTGCTGTTCGTAGAAGAGTTTGGCGTGATAGATGGTATCTTGCAGATCTGTAATGACCACCTGTTTTAGATGGATTCCAAAGCCAGCCAGTGTCGTGTTCACTAAATCATGCGTTAAAGGTCTCTTTCTCTCCTCTTCCATCAGATACATCTGCAAAACTTTTCCGACATGCGGCTCTACGTAGATGGCAAACTTCTTCTCCTCATTTCCTACGATGACGACGGTATAGTTCTTTGTCTGCATAATCTTGCTAAAGGCAAGGGGGACAAGCTCTGCTAACATCTATAATTTCCTCTCCATGGTTTCCACCTCTCCACTCTTCTTAGCTACCAACACCTTGGTGGCCAAATTGAAAAAGAATCCGCTTTCTAAAACTCCCGGTAGCGCTTGAAGTTTTTGCTCAAGCTCTTTGGGATCACCCAGATCTGCTGGGAGATCGACATCGATGATATGGTTTTGATTGTCGGTGACGTAGTTCACGCCGCCTTTCGTCTGGCGGATCTGGCTCTTATAACCTAAAGTCTCAATCTGTCTGATTAGGAGCTGGTCGACAGAAGGCAACACCTCAAGCGGCAAAGCCCCCCCCCCTAACTTTGGCACCAGCTTGCTCTCATCAACAATGACGACAAACTCATTTGAGACGTGAGCTATAATTTTCTCTTTCATCAGCGCTCCGCCAAGTCCCTTTACCAGCTGCAGATTAGGGTCAACCTGATCTGCTCCATCGATATCGATATCGACCCTTTCAAGGCGGTTGATCGAGATGAGAGGGATCTTCTCCTCAATGGCCAGCCGCGCGCTGCTCTTCGACGTAGCTACGCCATGGATACTTAAGCCCTCGCGGCACCTTTCTCCAAGAGCTTCAATAAAATATTTTGCTGTACTTCCACTTCCCAAACCCACAATCATCCCCTCTTTCACAAGGTCGACAGCTGCTAAGGCTACCCTTTTCTTTAACTCATTCTGCTTTTCCATAGAAGTTATCCATACCAAAAAAAACCTTTATGGACAACTTAACTGTCTATTCTGTATAATATTTAGCAAATACCAACGAGGTGATATGGCTGAAGAGGAAAAAAAAGCAAAAAAGAAACGTCCAACTGCTCAAAAACGGGACATTCAGAACTTAAAGAAATTTCGCGCTAACCACGCTGTAAAGTCAGCGATGCGCACTGGAATTCGCGCATTTAAAGAGGCGCTTCCAACAAAAGATGCTGATAAGATTCAAGAAGAGCTAAAATCGGTCTATAGTCTTCTTGATAGAGGCGTTAAAAAGGGTGTTATCAGCGCTAATAAGGCGTCTCGCGACAAGAGCCGCTTTGCACTGAAAGCCAAAGCTTAACTCCATCTGTGCAGCATAACGTCATAGACGAGCTACAAGAGCGCGGATTTGTTCAAGATATTACATCTGAGCAGCTGCAAAAGCTTGTCGAAAAACCGATCAAGATCTACTGCGGATTTGACCCCACCGGAGAGAGCCTCCATGTGGGTCACCTCGTACCCATTATGGGGTTAGCCCACTTCCAAAGGGCCGGCCACACCGCCGTCTGTCTCGTGGGCGGGGCAACAGGGATGATCGGAGACCCTTCCGGCAAGAGTAAAGAGCGCAATCTCCTAACTGAAGAGGAGGTGCAGAGCAATGTCGCCAAGATCCATAAGCAGATTGGCTCTATTCTTCCGCAAAAACATGATAATCCTCCCCTCTTCCTAAATAATGCCGACTGGTTCTCCGCCTTTAGTTTTATCGACTTTCTACGTGACGTGGGCCGCTACTTCCGTATCAACACGATGCTCTCCAAGGAGAGCGTTAAATCTCGCCTATCTTCCGACGAGGGGATGAGTTTTACAGAGTTTTGTTACCAGACTCTTCAAGGCTTTGACTTTCTTCACCTCTATGACAAATTCGGCGTGATCGCCGAGATGGGAGGACAGGATCAGTGGGGCAACATCACGGCAGGAATCGAGCTTGTTCGCAAGGTGCGGGGAATCGAAGTCTTCGGCCTCACCTTTCCTCTTCTCACAAGAAGTGATGGGAAGAAGTTTGGAAAAACGGAAGAGGGAGCTGTCTGGCTCTCTAAAGAGAAGACTTCCGCCTACGACTTCTATCAATATTTCTTCCGTATGCCTGATGCCGATGTGATCAAGCTGATGCGCCTTCTCACCTTCATGGAGCTCGATGAGATACGCGAGATTGAAGTGTCGATGAAAAATCCTGATTACAAACCCAATAGTGCTCAAGCTCGCCTAGCTGAGGAGGTGACTCGCCTCATCCATGGTGAAGAAGAGCTAACAATCGCCCTGAAAACGACGCAGCTTGCTAAGCCCGGCGCCGAGGCAGAGCTCAGTTTAGCCTCTCTGCAAGCTTTAGCTACCAAAATCCCCCTCTTTGAAGCATCGAGAGGTGAGGTCGTCAATGGGGCGCTGATCGACCTTCTCGCTAACCTTGGCGTCCTCTCCAGTAAAGGTGAGGGACGTCGCCTTGTGCGCGGCGGCGGCCTCTATCTCAATAACAGCAAAGTCGACGACGAAGCTCAGGCCATCAAGGCCGAAGATCTCGTTGGCGACCGACTC
This sequence comes from Chlamydiota bacterium, assembly GCA_021772215.1. Classification (GTDB taxonomy): domain Bacteria; phylum Chlamydiota; class Chlamydiia; order Chlamydiales; family JAJFMK01; genus JAJFMK01. The sequence goes on from JAJFMK010000311.1 coordinate 7,225, forward strand.
CTTCTCATTTCCCTAGGAAAAAAGAAAAAAGTTCTCATTTCAGTCGATTAATCACCCCTTTTTGGCACGATGAATCTTTGATCGGGTGTGTCAGGGAAAGACACGTGGAATCTTTGTGCCACGATTAAAAAAAACAGTGCCCACCCCTAATTTTTAAAGAGTTAGTTGACACGAAATGCAAAACTTGGTAGTTATAAGTCAAATATGCGACTAAGCCTTTGATGGTTGGTTGCCCATTACAGGTCAAGGGAGTGGAAAAATTAAAGGAGATCTCCAATGGATGACGATAAGAAAAAAACGATCACAAAAATGAATCTGATCAACTCAATTTCTTCTAAGAAGGGAATGAGCGCCGGTGATGTCAGGAACGTGATCCAAGCTTTTTTGGATGAGCTAACAGATCATCTCTCACGGGGAGAGAGGCTCGAGTTTAGAGACTTTGGAGTCTTTGAAGTAGTCACCCGTAAGCCGAAAGTCGGAAGAAACCCTAAAAAGGCGAGTGTACCGATCATCATTCCGGCAAGAAACGTGGTTAAGTTCACTCCCGGCAAGAAGATGAAAC
>JAJFMK010000312.1 GCA_021772215.1 Chlamydiota bacterium
TCTGACTTATTGACCAAATTGAGGGGCAAATTGACGACATGAGAGCGGAAAAAGGCAAGCCCGAGCTTCCCATGCTCTTTGGTTGCTGCCCAAGCCCCTTCAAGGCTGTTGGGATTGTGAAAGGTGAGCTTTTTGAGCTTGGGGAGGATTTCATCTTTTCGATAGATCGTCATATCGAGGCAGTTGGGGTAGCTCCAATCCCCTTCGGGAGCCTTCGCAAACTCAAAGGCAAAAGAGTCATCTGTCAAGGCGATCTCTTGAGGCGTTTCATGAGAGAGGTCGAGCATGTAGGTCTTTTGAATATTTCTGCCGAGCCGTAAGAAAAATCCCCAAGCTTGGCTCTTTTCAAGCAGTTCAGAGCAGTGAGTGAAGTTAATTGTCTCTTTGACGACCATATCGTCGACAGCGAAACAGATATGAGAGGCGCAGCTCCCCAATAGATCGAGCAGCTGCTTTTTAAAGTTCTCTTCGTAAAGCGGTTTGACATGAGGGAAGTGGGCAAAAACTTCGGCGTAGGCTCCCCTCTCCTCCTCATTATCACAGCGCACTAAGGCGAAGATTTGCTTGAGACCAGCTGTTCGCATCTTGATAGATTCTAAAAGAGCATAGAGCTGCAGAGGCCTCTTGTAGGAGAAAATAATCAGATCACAAGCCAATCTCTTGGAAGAGCGATAGGTTTTGACACTAGCGTAGCTGGGAAGTGAGCGGCAGTAGTGATCCGCTTTGAGTTCTCTTTTTTTATCGGTTTTAAAGACGTTGAGGGGGTTGTCCATATTGTATATATAGAGGATTTCGTTGAGATACTTCCAGCGCCCTCTTGCCATCTCCAGCATGGGAAACATCATAAAGATGTCACATGAAACAGTGGAGATTTCCCCTTCAAAGAGAAGGTCTTCTAGTTTGATCTTTTTAAAGAGTCCGGCATAAAAAGAGCGCAGGTGAGAGGTGACAAAGGGCTTTTTTCGCACACTGCTCCATCTTGAAAGGGGTTTGGCAATGCCTCTTCGGTACTCAGGATATTCGAGGTGTGAGCCGAAGGTGAGCCAGACTCTTTCGTCACTGTAGGCTCGTCTCACTTGACTTAAAGCCCCATCATGAGCCAGCCAGTCGTCGCCATCGAGGACAACTACTACCGAATCGTCGTGAAGCGAATGAATCGCGTCGAAGAGGTTTCTAAGGGCGCCACGCCGCGTCGCATTTTTCCAGAGCCGAAGGTTGGGGTGGCTTTTTTGAAACTCCTCAACAATTTTGACGGTCTGGTCGGTGGAGGCGTCGTCGATATAGAGAATCTCGAATTGTGGATCGCACTGATTGAGAGCTGAGCTGAGATTTCTTTCGACCCACTCTTCGTTGTTGTATGAGGCAATCACAATGGTGAAGCTCGGCTCCTCTTTGATGCCCCTTACATCCCACCGTCTCTTTTCCGCCATCAGCCGAAGATAGGGAATACTCAAGTAGACCCAATTTTTAAGTTTTGTTAACACGGCGAAAGTGCTCCTCCAAATTTTGCTGCTCTCTATTATAGAGTTTAAAGTCATTGAGAGGGTTTGAGGCGTTATAGATGTAGAGAGGGTTTGGAATGAAGCGAACCTTATCAAATGCCTTTTTGATCATCGGGAGCATCATCGCCACATCCCACCCCACCTTGGCAAACTCTCCTTGGTAGAGAAAATTCTCTTTGGGAATTAATTTGAAAAGCGACGCCTTAAAGGTGCGAAGGTGTGAGGCGCACCAGGGGACACTGTTAATATTTTTTAACCTCTTTGGCAGCGGCAACGTGATCCCTAAGCCGTAGCTTGGGTATTCGAGGTACTGTCCATAGGTGAGGAGCGCCCCCTCATGATAGGCCCGATTGAGAATTTGCAAGACGTAAGGGTGGGCGAGCCAGTCATCGCCGTCGACGGTGACGACGATCTCCTCATCTTTTAGTGTATGAATCGTCTCATAGAGGTTCCGCATTGCTCCGCGATTCTGTCTATGCTGAACTAGAGTGATCTGCTCCTTTGGAATCAGATCAGTTGTGGAATCTGTTGAGGCGTCGTCGATATAGATGATGCGAAAGTTTTCATATTTTTGGGAGAGAAGTGAAGAGATATTTTTTTGACACCACTTCGCGTTGTTGTAGGAGGGCACAACAATTACCATCGGTAGCTGCTCATCCTCTTTAGGCTCGAGATAGAGCGAGCATTGATACGCCTCAAATTTTTGGCAGAGATAGCGGGAGAGAGGGTTGTCGAGGGCGAGTTTTCTTAACATTTCCAAGGCTTATGGCGTGCGAGTAGTTTCTTCTGATAGGGTAGAGTTCTCTCTTCGGGGTAACAATAGCTTGGCGAGAGGATCTTGGTTGGGGGATTATCGATGAGGTAGCGATTTAGGTGGCTCTCATCATGCCAAATAGCGATCACATCCTTCTCGAGATCTTTCAAAGCGGCCTCTTGGCAGCTCTGGATCAGTTTGAAGAAGCTCTCTCTCTCCCCGCCATAGAAGGCGCCGGCAAAATAGTAGAAGCCCTCAAAAGGGCTGACGCGGGAGACAGAGCGTTTTGATGTCTCATATGTCCCTCTCTGTTTAATAAATCCCGGATGAAGCGTTGCGACTCGTTTGGAAAGGATCTCCTCGCCAACAGTGTCGACAAAGAGCATGTCGGCATCTATGGCAAAGAGGTAGTCAAACTCTTTCAACTGCTCTTCAAACTTAAGGTAGTGCCCAAACCGAAGAAGGGAGTCATAGGGCCAGCCCTGATTCTCAATTTGGAAGACTTTGAGCTTTGTGTTTTCGGGGAGGGGGCTATCAGTGAGGATTACGTTAGTCACCTTCTGATCTGGGAAGAAGTTGGGCTCTGCCGACTTTAGCATCTCTTGAGCGTAGTCGAGATATCTACCTGTGGCGACTGTGCAAAGAGCAATTTTAAGCTGCTTTCCCTTAGGAACCTGAGCCGTCTGATTACCTGCAGGAGGCTTGTTAAACATCCTAGGCAGGGCCCAGTAAAACTGATTTCTTATTTGACCGAGTTGTTTACGTAACTGGTTAAACATTCTTCGACAGATCCTATATTTTTTATCTCACCCTGCTCGAGGTGAACCGCTCTGTTACAGATACTTTTGACAAGGCTGCTTTGATGGCTGACAAAGAGAATGGTCTTTCCCTCGTCGGCCAAACATTTCATCTTGTCGGCGCACTTTTTTTGAAACGCCTGATCGCCAACAGAGAGACCCTCATCCACAATAAAAATCTCCGGGTCGACATGAGAGGCGATCGCAAAACCCAGTTTACCTAACATGCCACTGGAGTAGCGTTTAATCGGTATTTCTAAAAACTCCTCCACTTCGGCGAAATCGACAATTTTATCAAAGCGCTTTTGTATGTCACGCTTTTTTAATCCTAATATGGCGCCGTTGAGCCAGATGTTATCTCGGCCGCTCAGGTCGGGATGGAAACCGGCGCCAAGCTCCAAAAGGGAGCAGAGGCGCCCTTGCAGGTGTATGCACCCTTTTGTTGGCGGCGTTATCTGGGAGAGAACTTTTAAGAGCGTCGACTTGCCGGCGCCGTTTGAGCCGATGAGAGCCAGCCGATCTCCCTCTTCGATCTCAAAAGAGATATCTTTGAGGGCATAAAAGCTCATTCTCTTAACCCGATACTTTTTCCAGACGTTTTCGATCTTAATCATATCAAGTCAGCGACCCTCCTCTCAGTGCGTTTGAAAAATAGCACTCCCGAGCCCAAAAAGAGAAGCGTAATGCACCAAGAGAGTGTCATTTCGGGAAGAGCGGTTCCAAAGAGGGCGTAGCGAAAAGAGTCGATGACGCCGCACATCGGATTGAGTTGATAGAGCCACTGCCACTTGGCAGGAAAGAGGGCGCTATCGTAGCCGACAGGGGAGATAAAGAGTCCAATTTGGGCCAGAAACGGGCAGGCGATGATAATATCGCGAAAGTTAATACTGAGGGCGGAGAACCAGAGGGCTATGCCGACAGCAAGAAGGATCGTCTGAAAAAGGGGTAGGGGAAAAAAGAGGATCTGCTCCAATGAGGGGTTGGCTACCCAAAAATACCAGGGAAAGAAGAGAGAGTAGGTGATCAGGAGGTCTAGACAGTTGACGGCGACGGAGCTGAGCGGCAGAAGCATCTTTGGAAAGTAGATTTTGGTGATCAGGTTGCTATGGTTTGTTAAGCTTGTAACGCTAGATTGCATCGTGCTGCTGATCAGCTGCCAAGGGATCATAGCGCTCAAGACAAAGAGAGGGTAGTTGATTCCATCATGGGAGAGATGGGCGATTCTGTCGAAGAGGATCACAAATATTACCATATTGAGAAGAGGGCGAATCAAAGCCCACATGATGCCCAAAAGTGCCAGGCGGTAGCGCACTAAAACATCTCTAATCACAAAAAATTTAAGAAGCTCAACGTGGGCGAAGAGATTAGTGATATAGTGAAAGAGGGATATTTTGCTCTGTATGGTTCGCAATGTTCCTTAACTCCCTTCCCGCAAGGGCAAATAGTGCATAGATCATCCCACTTGGCAGTGAGAGGACAAAAGGGTTTGTCAGCCCTGAAGCCAAAAAGGCTAAATAGAGCGCCAAAGTTGAGAGGTTCAGAACCGACAAAGGTGCACGCAAATATAACACGGCAATTAAAAGGAGGGAAAGTAAAAACCAGCTGATTCCAAATATGCCAAGCTGGGTTAACAGGGCAAGCCACTGAACTTCATAGGAGTATTTCGCCTCTGAATCTCTCACCATTGCCTCGACGTAGCCTCCCACCCCTATCCCAAAAAGAGGCGCCTCTTCGAAGGCTTTCCACAGCGCGTGGCTCTGATGGATCCGAATCTCATCTGACTCACTATTTTCGGAGCTTGTGAGTCGCCTTTCAAATAGAGTCTCCACGGTTTCGGTTCCAAAAGAGAGTAGAAAGAGTGAACAGAAAAATAAGAGACCCAAAATTCCTTTTAAGAAGCGGTTAAACGTGTGAAAGAAGAGGAAAAAAAAGAGGGAGAGGAGAGCAATGGCCATAAAGAGGCGTGAAAAGCTAAAGAGAACCGAGGTCAATCCCAAAATGGTATAGGCAATCTGAAAGCTTTTGGAAAAGGGGAGGCGAAACTCTTTTGCCTTTAAGACAAAGAAGAGCAAAAAGGGGGTTGCCACATCCATTGAGGTTAAAAATCTCTCGAAGCCACTCGTGACAGCCATGCTCATGACCCTTATGCCTGTCAACTGTGTAAAATCGGTGAGGGTGATCACTTTGAAAAGGGAGAGCAGGATCAAAGTGAGCT